>JAJZEO010000124.1:5742-6912 GCA_021847505.1 bacterium | reverse complement strand
TATCGACCAAGGGATCATCGGGCATGTAGATTTTGGCTTCATGATACAATTTTAAGGCTTCATCATATTTCTTTTTGTGCCACTCTGTTGCTGCAGCGTTGCAAAAGTTCATTCCAATTACTTCTTCCCCGGTTCTTTCCAGAAGCTTGCAAGTGTTGATACTCAAATACCTTTCATCGGGCATATTGACCCCGCGCGCGGTCGTCTCTATATTGAGTTTCGTCCCGTCGCTGTTTTTATAAGCGACATAGATGTGGCCTGGGGGAGTGATGATCTCTAGGGGAAGGTTTAATCGTTGAGCAAGAGATAAATATAAGATTGAGACCCCAAGGCAAACCCCGTGTCTAGAATCAAGAACAGCAGGGAGAAAGGTATAAAAATCGACATCTTTAGCCCACATCGAATGGGGAGGAAAGCGAAAACGCATATCGTGGAAAATATAATGAGAAATTGCCTCAACCATTTGAAGATGAGTCGGATTTTTAGGCAGCTTTGAGAGGATTTGTAGGGCCATCAAGTCAAGGTAAGCCTCATAGGAACGAATTTCTTTTTGCTGATCATCCCCAAACTGATAGATGAGAAGGGCTCTTGCAAGGTCAACATCGGGGGAAAGAAGTTCTTGAACTTCGCTTTTTTTCCATACTTGGTGCCCTCGTAATTGATTGTGATGCAAATGACTTGAAATGTGACTGATCATGTCAAGCATCTGATCGGATATCGTAGGCACTTGGTCGCCAGGCTGTTTGGTCACCATGCAAATGAAAGGATCAATGTCAATTTTAGGAAGAAGGATCTCTTTTAAGGGGGAAATAGGGAGATCACGGTGCTTATTGATCAGAAGTATCTCTTTTAAGGGTTAAATAGGGAGATCACGGTGCTTATTGATCAATTCCCAAGCTCGATCGAATGCCTTCTTGCCATGCAGAGTTTCTGGGTAAATGTGGTAAAAGGCAAACAACTCGGTGAGTGAGTTAGGATCGATGGAGTCGTAGACTACCGAAATCTTTTTCTCAAATTGAGATCCAAAGAGGGGCAGCACGGCAAAAAATAACAGAGAAAGAATCTTCCTAATCATGAAAAATAAGTTACCAAAATCAGTGTTTCTTTAAAACAGAAGAACCGATTTCTGGGGATTTTTTAGCAAGTTCAGTCATTTTGTATACTATGTTA
>JAJZEO010000124.1:0-5732 GCA_021847505.1 bacterium | reverse complement strand
AACAGAATAATGAGTTTAATATGAGCGATCAAATTCTCCCAAATAGTTGTAACAGAGAAGGGATTAGTAATTGTTGTAAAAAGATTATCAATCTTTGTCCAAAAACAGCCATCGCTACTTATAAAGAAAAGCCACACATACTTGAACCTGAAAAAGTGCAACTCGTTGATTATTCCCAGAATACTTATTTGGTTAGAGGGAATATGCCGGTAACCAGAGAAGAGGGTTCGGGGGACCGTGTATTTGACTATGAAGCTGTTATGCAAGTTATTGGTGAGAGATTAAAGGAAATAGGAAAAACATTGTCGGATGATGTGATTTTTGCAGATATTTCATTTCTTAATTATGTTTCAGATGCTGATTCACTCGATTTGGAAATTAGTTGGTTTGATCAACATCCTTCTAAGGGGTGTATATGGGTATATCCTTTGGTCGGAACAAAAATCAATCCAGTAAAGCAGTCAAAAAAAACTAGAGGGCTGGTGCAACAAAATATGGATGTGGATGGACTGACTGATTTTATGGGTAGGCTGCATCAATTAGTTCAATCAAACTGTGGTAAAACCTTTATCATTTACATGCATTGTGAGTCAGGAGTGGACCGGGCTGGAGAGGCTGCAGCTTGCTATATGATGCAATATTTGGGTTATTCTTATGAAAAGGCGATGGCTATTGATACAGAACTAGCTGGTAGGCCGATTAAAAAAGTAAATCATAATGCCGTTCGCTGGTACGCTCATCAATTGAGAGATGTTAAGGGAATGTCTTCTATTGGACCTATCGATGGAAAATGAGAAGGAGGGACATGACGGGTCCTATTCATACGATAATTTCTCAGGGTTGTAACAAGGATGGAATTCAACCTTGTTGCACCCATGCTATTGTTCAATGTCCGACGACGGTAATTTCCGATTTTCAGGAAAGACCGGAGAATTTTAAGCCTACAATGGTACATCTGATTGATTCTACCCAAAACACTTATTTGTTTCGGGGAAATAACCCTCTCATAGATATAGAGACAGAGCCTAAATTTGCTTATGATCAGATCATGCAAACGGTATCAGATCAGCTAAATTCTATGGGGAAATCCATTTCTGATGATGTAGTATTTGCTGATATCTCTTTTCTAAATTATGTGCATGAGGCGGAAACAATCGATTTGGAGGGTAGTTGGTTTAAGGAAAATCCCTCCAAAGGTTGTTTATGGGTCTATCCTCTGATGGGTGCATTCATCAACCCAGTAAGTTTACCAGCTCTTATAAGAGATGGTACGCATAAGATTCATGATGCAGATGGGATGACAGTATTGATGAATTCGCTCCATCAATTGGTTCAATCAAATTGTGGGAAGACGTTCATTATTTATATGCATTGTGCCGGGGGTAAGGATCGAACTGGTGAGGCCACAGCCTGTTATATGATGCAATTTAAGGGGGTTTCCTACAGCAATGCGATCGCTCTACAAGAAGAGATTGCGGGTAGGCCGCTTGGAGATTATTGCAAAAATGTCATCCGGTGGTATGCTTTTTTTCTAAGAGATGTCAAACAATTCACCACAGTAGGGTCTATCGAGGGAAAATAGATGGATGATGCGAGTAAGAAATTAACTTCTTTGGGCTGTGATAGTGAGGGGTTATCGCCTTGTTGCACCGGTTCAATTGTCCATTGCCCAGGTAGCTCAATCTCCTATTTTAAAGACGAAAGAGAGGTCTTTAATCCAGCAAAATTAGAGCTCATCGATTCCTCCAAAAATGCTTATTTATTTCAGGGCAATATGCCAGAGACGGAGGATTCTCAATTTGCCTATGATGTACTTATGAGTTCTGTTAAGAGTCACTTGGAAGCAATGAAAAAACCGCTATCTGATAACCCTATTCTCATAGATGTTTCTTTTGTGAATTATACCACCGAAGCAGAAGCGCTTAATTTGGAAATCGAGTGGTATAAGAAAAATCCCCTGAAAGGTTGTTTCTGGGGTTACCCATTGGTAGGAATGGCACTTGATCCTCTATTAATTCCCTTTAAATCGGTCAGGAATATTCTCCTCAGACTTTTGGATATAGATGGAATCCCTAAGTTGATGGATAAATTGCAGGAATTGTTGCAGTCAACTTGCCCCCAGACCACAATTATTTATATGCATTGTCGAGGGGGGGTGGAGCGAATGGGAATTGCCGCCGCTTGTTATAGGATGCAATTTTTGGGGCATTCCTACCAAGTTGCGACGAGTGGCAAGAGCAATGAGTTTAGATCCATGATCCGAAACGGGATCATTTGGTATGCCTTCTACTTACGAGAAGTCAAAGGCATTTCAACCGTCGGACTCATTGAGGGGCAATGAGTAAAGATTTCATAGCTTCAGTCAAGCCGGCATGTGAAATGATGTCTTCGATGTAGGGTCGATTTCGGTAGCTCCAATTTCTGGGATGAACTGTACCAGGTAGGTTGATTCTTTCGTCATTGGAACTTGGCCAAACCAATTCAGGATAGAGTGCAAGATATTCATTGAGTAGGTTGATGTGAAAAAGGGAATTCGTATGGTGACTATGTTTTAGCAACTCAAAGCGAAGTGATGATGTAAGAGTAGAGCTATAGTTCAAACCTGTTGCACGAGCATAAGTTTCTGCTTCGCCGGGAAAATTCTTCCACCATTGGGCAAGAGGATCTGTATCATGAGTAGAAACGCATGTTAGGGAAAATCTTGGGTATTGATCAAAGGGGATAAATGATTTATCTGTGGAGTAGTTTTTCTGCCACCTAATGACTTTTGTGCCGCAAATTCCCATGTCTGCCATGGCTTCGCGGACGAATTGAATATCGAAACCAAGATCTTCGCCAATGGGCAACATAGGGGAAGATTCTATTAGAGATTGCAAAATTCGCTTGCCTTGCTCAAGTGCTACCCATTTATCTTTTGGTCGATAACGACCTTCAATGGCTTTTTTCCCCCGTTCAATGGCCCATATGCGAAAAAATCCGATGATATGGTCGATTCTATATATATCAAAGAAAATAGAGGCTGTTCTCAAGCGCTCTTTCCACCACGAAAAGCCGTCTTGTTCAATCACATCCCACCTGAAGAGAGGAAATCCCCAGTATTGGCCTTCTTTAGCAAATACATCGGGAGGGGAACCTGCCGAATAGTCGAGGTCAAAGTCTTTGCGGTAAACCCAAACATCGAGAGACTCAGGTGAAATAAGAATGGGGATATCTCCCATCAAGAAGATGTTTTTCGAAGCCGCATAGTGTTTGACGTGCTCTAACTGATCGAAACAAAAATATTGGATCATCATCCAAAATTTCAGGGGATGGGCCTTTTCTTGGTAGAGGAGCTTCAAAGTTTCTTTGTTCGGATTCCGAATTGAGTGATGCCAAAATCGCCAAGGTTGATGGCCTTGCTCTTCTTTCAATACTTTGAAAAGAGCATAGGGTTTAAGCCAATGATGCATTTCAATAAATTGTTGGTAGCGAGGCATTTCTTCCACACGTTTAAATGCAGATTCAAAATAATGTCCCAAGAAGCTCAATTTAGCATTGAGAATGGCGTCATAAGCCAGGCGCTGAAGATGCTTATACTTTTTTAATGACTGCAGTTCAAGGGCAAGACCAGGGTAAAGATTAAGAAAAGGGAGCTCTCCTAGTGAGAGAAAAATTGGGTTGAGGGCGCAAGAAGAGAAGGCATTGTAGGGGCTACTTTCAAATCCAGAATCATTGAGCGGCAAAAGTTGAATCGTATCAAACCCCACCTGGCTGAGCCAATCAATGAGAGGAATAAGATCGTGAAATTCTCCCACACCGTGGCTTTGTCTAGAGCGGAGGGAAAAAAGGGGAAGATTGACCCCATGGTGGTCGTAAAGGCCGATCCTTTCAAACGATTTGGAGGTGAGGATATTTTTAGGAAGGGAGTCCATAGACTCCCTATAGACTAATCTCAAATAAATTTACATGTTTAGGGCATGGAGGTGGGAAATGAGGGTTTGCAATGTGTTTCTTTGATCTTGGCGAGTGTGAGTAGGGAGATGATTAAATAGATAGGAAGAGTCACAAATGTAACTTGATAGGAGTGTACGGAAAATACCCTTGCACCATCAATCAATTTTCCATCCCAAAGTAAATCGAGAAATTTGCCCGTCATGGGGTCAGAAAAGGCCCCAAAAAGAGCATCAAAAGCATTCATGAATCCTATAGCCGTCGCTGCAAGTAGAGGCAAATGGATCTCTCTGACCATCGTGAAACAGAGCAAAAAGCTACTAATCGAAAATCCGAATATAAACAACAAAGGAGCGAGTAAATAGCAGCTGAGATTTGGCGCGTAAATCACGGTGGATAGCGCGATTAGGGCCGCAGTGGTTCCATACAGCATCACAATACGTCTATGGCCAATTCGGTCGGAAAGCCAGCCAAGAATGGGCGCCCCAACGGCAAAGCCGATGAAAATCAAAGAGACCATCTGTGCTGAGAGGTTTTGTTTGAGTTGAAAGGCTTCTGAGATAAAGGGAACTCCCCATAATCCTCCAAAGATCATGACAGGTGCAAAAGCAAACCCGCTATAGAGGGAAAGCCACCAGGACTGAGGGTTTTTCAGCACTTGTTTGAGGCTTTCTTGTAGGGAAAGTTTTGTAGGAACGATGTGCCTTTCTCTTTTATGATCGGGGGCTTTATCCCTAACTGTCACCCAAAAAATGATGGCTAAAATCAAGCCTGCCACCCCAATCCACTCAATTGCGTGCCGCCACTGCATCTTTTGCATAAAGGCAGCCAACGGAGCTTGCCCCCCAACGGCCCCCAGCATGGCCATGGTCATCATGAGACCGGCCATGAAAGCAAATTGTTTGTAGGGAAACCAGTTTGCGATCAGTTTTAAGCAGTTTACTGCAGCAAATGCGGCGCCAACGCCGGTTAAAAATCTTCCTATGCCGGCGGTCAATAATGAGTCTGACCAAGCAAATACAAGACTTCCTATTGAACATAACAGAATGGCGAGGGTCGTTGTTTTTCTAGGTCCAAATTTGTCGAGCAGTAGGCCTGCCGGGATTTGTAGGAGTAGGTAGGCGTAGAAATAGCATGCGGCCAAGTTTCCCAGTTGTACCCCGCCGATCTTAAAGCTTTTCATCAATTCGGTGGTCATCACGCTGGGTGATACCTCGATGGCATATTTATAAAACATAAAAAGAGCACTTAGAAACCAGATGGTCCAAGCGCGCACCGGATAGGCTAAAGTTTCCGAAGTTGGTTTTTTTGACATATTTCCCCATTAAGTTTAATTCGTTTAAAAAAGTGATATAAAAGAAGAGATCGTTAATTCGCCTGGCGGCGAATAAGAATAAATAGGGAAGAGTAGATGATTTTTTTATTCATGAGACAGATTCTACATGAAAGGATCTTTATTGGCTACTTACTCTTGGAAGCCGAAGAGGGGAATCTTCTGGGAGCTGTGGGGTTGGGGCACTTCGCCGGAGTCGAGGGGGTAGGGGTGGCCTTCGTCGATGGCTTTTTGCCAGGCTGTGGCCCGCCCGACGAAAATGGAGAGAAATTCGTAAAGTTCCCTGCCTGTGAGGCCGTGCATGAGGAGGTTGGTAGAAAGGACGAGGGCATTGTCGGGGCCGGTGTAGGAGAGGGTGCCGAAGTTTTCTTCGATTAAGTGATTGGCTTTGAGGGCATTTTTGAGAATGTTTTCTCGAAAGCGGCCTGGGGGTAATTCGGAGACGAGGCAAGCCATCAAAAGATTTTCA
>JAJZEO010000069.1 GCA_021847505.1 bacterium | reverse complement strand
GAATAGCCATGATATGACCCCGAAGTTCTTCTGGAGTAAGTTTACGCTGTGGAGGAGTTGAATCGGATGCCATCATCGCCGCTAAGTGCGCCCCTCTTGAAAAACGGGTTGGAGCTTCTGACTGCCATTCTCCTCCTGCAAATCGCCCGCCTCCTCGTGCATGCCTAGCCAATGCACCCCTTCTCGCTCTACCATCACCACCACCACCTGCCCCTACATTTTCAAAAGCTGCGACAGCTGATGCACAAGGGAAGGGAAATTCACTAGGAGGTATGTTTCCAGATCGCTTCTCAGACACCCATCGAACGAGAAGATCACTCTGCAAAAGGGTACGATCTTTTCCATCGGCGGTAAACCCAAAGGTTGGCCATGTAGCTCTCAAAGATTGCATGATCTCGTTGGCGTGTTGATCTCCTTCAATAAGGCGCAATACTTGTACTGCTTTTAATAGGTTCTTCTCGTACTCGACGAGATGTTGATCATTAGCCATAAATGGATGTGCATCTTTCAGTTGATCCAAGTAGGCATGAACCTCGCTTGCCTGAGGCAGAGCTGTAGCCATGTTAAAGGGATCTAAGTTTTCAAGGGAGTAGGTGCAAGGAGGAACGCCGTGGTCCGCGGGGACAGCAGGACTTGGTTTTTCTAGAGATTGCGGCGAGACTAAAGGTTGCGCACAAATTGCCTGCATTTCATTGCTTCCCAAAATCATATCGACAGATGTTGGCGAAAACCCAATATGAGGCCATTTGGCTCGAACCACCTGTACAATATCTCTGACACTTTTTTCTGTATCGGCATCATAAATTTGAAAGAGCGTCGCACACTGCATCGCACGGGAAAGAACCTTTGCAAAGTCAGACTTTTTGACATCTGTTTGATCAAAGAGATCGGCATTTTTTGGATTGAAGGCCACTTTTCCGTCAGCTCCAAACTCTATTCCCAAAAACTTTTTCAGATTATACTTCAATGAAGCCTTGAGATAATTGGCCACTTCAGGGTGGCCAAGGATGAACTGGACATCTGCTGGAGAAAAATGAAGATCGGGTTGTTCTGCATCCTTGTTCTTTGTACGATGAATCGTCGGAAACACTAAGTGTAAGTTGTCGAGAAGGCGAACTTCTTGTGGGGTAGTCTCGCCAGGAGGAAGTACCGACATCTTTCCCGTAAGATTGCGCATGTTGAACATGAGAAGCTGGAGAGCCAATAACGACTTCACCGCATCACTACCGGTTTCCTTAGTTGTAAACATGGAGCTAGCCATCGCCACAGTAATCTCAGCTTCTTTTAACTCACGAGATAGACTGCTTTCTTTCGTATCCATTGGCTCAACTTTCCCTGCCAAACCTGTAACAGCGAGCACCAACTCATCGGGAACAATCTCCTCTATGGTGTTTGTCGACCCCCTCAACTGGAAAATGGGGACTGAAATCCCCTGTTTTCTACGGATCTCGTCTTGCAATTCAAGAACCTCTGTCAATTCCCTTGCAAAATTGTCTGATTCACTCTTCACAAAGAATCCAAGGAAAAAATCTCCCTCGATACCCCTGTTATAAGTCTGCTCATTATGCGAAACCGTACTTGAGTGTAGGGATGGCTGCTGCACAGCTCCACCGCGAACATCAGGCTTTTTCACATCATATCCTGATCCATCCGGCCTTCTGTGAATCTCTACTAAATTCACATCACCACCTTCTTGGGCAACATCGTGACATACTTGGAAAAGGTCCCGTTGGGCTCCCAGATTATTTACCCCATCTCCATGTGATCCTTTTCTGTGCTGGTGTCCTAGAAATCCTGTTCCAACAGTGACTGCATTTTGTTTAAAGCCCACCCCGTAATCTTCTTTTCCTACCCGTGTCGGATCCAACATTATTCCCACTGTGGCTCCATGCTCAATGAAAAGTCTCATATGAACAGCACTTCCCTCAGCAGGCCAAAGGGAGGTCGACAAAATATCATTCCCCATATGGTAACGATCCTTAACAAAATCCCTCACCTCTTCAAGAGAGGCCACACGACCAAGGATCCACCCATCCCGATAAAGCTTCTTCGCCCTTTCAACACGGCGTTCATCATCGACCCTCTGGGCAATCATCCGAACTTTGTCAGGACGAGGCTTTACTCCCAAACTTGTACGATAGTCCTTATACCCTAGCCGAATTGCCAACCCCCACTCTCCCAAATAGGCCCCTTCCTTATTATGCTTATGCGTGGGAGGTTTATCGGTCCCTTGAACGGCACCATGGCCAGGCACATAGCTATAAGGGCGAACATTTGGAGGCAATTGAGTCCCAAGATCTGTTGATCCAGGGGCTGTTCTAGCAACAGGTGGAGGAGCAATGTTCATACCTGCAAGAGTCGTTCGAATATCTGTAGCAAAAGCAGCATCGCCATTTCGGCTTACATCATAAAAATGCTGAAACATCGACGGGTCGGCTAACAATTTTAGTCCAATACTTGTAGGATCCACATCATCGCGTACTTTAAGAATATAGCCTAATCGATCAAGGACAAAATATTTTTTCAGTACAGATGTCAAAGGTTCCCGTGCATCCAATAAAGCGGTTTCATCAGATTTAGACATTAATCGAGCCACAGGAGGGGCAGGAGGTGCTGGCGGAGTTGGTGGCGGTGGAATGACCACTGGAATGACAGGTGGAGCGGGGGCCACGAGAGCTTGATGGAGACCTGCAATGACGGCTCCCCATTGCGGCTCGTTTGACCGCACATCAGGATTGACGATGATCGCCTTTGCCACAGAATTAGGAACAAAAATACCCGTATGTATACCTGCTACCGGTTGATCATAATCTTTTTTCCCTTGTATGACCACCCCACCAGATACTGGCGCTAAGGTGTACTCAACACCATGTATCGTAAAGTCATATCTCACTTTATCACCAATAAGACGAGGAAAGTCCCATGTGCGCAATGGAGAAAGGGAGTTGCCCTGCAAGAGAGGATCTACTATTACCGATGGAGGCGGGACAATCGTAACTGGGGGTGGCACGTGCGAAGCTGGTGGCGGAACGTGCGGAGCTGGTGGCGGAACGTGCGAAGCTGGCAGTGGCATAAACACTGGTGCTGGCGGTGGCAGTTGCGAAGCTGGCGGTGGCATAAACACTGGTGCTGGCGGTGGCAGGTGCGAAGCTGGCGGTGGCAGGTGCGAAGCTGGCGGTGGGACGTGCCCGGATGGTGGCGGCAAGAATGTTGGCGTTGTTCGTGGTCCTCCTCCCGTTGGGTGTCGCCGCCCCGCTAAGGGCTTTACATTAGGCGAATGAAGCCTCTCTGAGGCCTTTTTATTAGGAACTTTATCATCATTAGGGGCGCAACATACTGAAACAATGATCATTTCAAAGAGAGCGATAATTTGACCAATGATCGGGGGAAGTTCTACGATTCCAAGAAAAAGATGAACAGCCCGATGGCATAGCCCCCCCTTTTCATCCTCCTCCTCTTGAAAGGCCCTTTGAAAGTGCTCAGCACAAGTTCCCCATAAAATTATATTTTTAATTGAGTAGCTTTCATTGGAAAGAGTAAATTTGGAAGACATAAAACTCCTTATAATTATAAAAATCAAAAGAGATTATAATAAAATAATGATAAAAACTCCAGAATAAGCTTATAATCAAACAAGAACAATTTTTTATTTGAATGTCGAAGAGGGTAAGTAGTCCGACGGGTATAAGACCTAGCCCTAGTCGGGCAAGTCCTCATAGACTCTAGTTTCCTGCAGTTCTGCCCATGCCCTGCCGAGTTCTTTGAAAGGTGCATCATTGCCCCCATGTCTGTCAGGGTGCAATTTCAGAGCCATTTTACGGTAAGCACGTCTCCACTCAAGCTTTGTTGTGGGGGGGGTTGGTGAGCCTGACCCAAGGATGATATCATAAAGCCTGCGAAGTTCTTCATCATCAAGATTCTCTCTTCCAGTAGGTCTGGAGGCTCTGCCGAGCAAATTGAAACTCATCCCATGTGAGCGCATGAAATCTCCAAATGCTCCATTCAGCTTCCAAGCCATCTCATCTATAAGAAACTGGCACAGCTCAGTTTTTAAAGGTTCTGTTTCGCAAAAATACGTGAATAATTCTTCGAAGCGTCTTTTTTCGGCCACCACATTCGTCCCCTCATAATCGGTTATCATAGCATAGATCCCGGTTTTTTGGAGGGGTGACAGTTTAACAGGGTGCTTTTCGTAAAGATAGCGTACAACATCAGCTTGCCCTGTCCAGCACGCATAACCAAAGCCCTCTTCCCAAACAAATCGTTGCTCAAAGTCAGAAAAATCCCACTTTTGCGTAAGGTGTTTGATGACATTCAAATGCCCAAAGAAGCAGATAGTACTGAAGAGAGCGCACGCACAACTGTCCGACACCTCAAATAGCACATTAGGATCGAGTTTGCAAAGCAGATCGATATCTCTTTCATTGGTGGGTTTCTCATTGAGATTAACTCTTCCAGAATGCCTGAAAATAACATCAGCTAAACGATGCAATTTATCAGAACACGGGGGAAGGTGGGGATATAGCGCTAACAAAAATGGTGTGAGACCCTCTGGGCCTGCCAAACCCGATTGCTCAAAAAAAGCAGATGAATTTTGCACATCAGGCTCACGATAGAAATAAAAATCTCGCTCTCCCGTTTTTTTAGAATGTATTAGAACAATCGAAATTACAAAGACAATCAAAGGAATGATCACAGTCATGTAGGAAACAATTTTTAAGGCGACGGTGACCCATTGAACCTGCCTCTCCGTGACAGGATCTAATTTTTCCACAATGTGGTATTTGCCATCGATCGTTTCAAGAATCCTAACGTCAGGGTAATCAAACGTAAAATATTTTTGCGATGCATGGTACAACCCTTCCCAAGAGCTCCACCAGCCTTCGCTAAGGGCAACATTAGGACTTTCTGAAAGAGGAACTAACATAATTCATGACCATTGACAAATTAAAATTATTTAATGCTCTAAAGTACTTAAATAGCAATGACTCTAGACTATTTAGGAACAGATTTTAACAGAAGGCTGCGGATTTTGTGAAGGTTTCTTTAAACAGGGCGCGATTAAAAAAACTATTTGGCTAACTGGATTTTTCCTTGGGATTATGCAAGAGGTCCATTCCACCCTCCTACACAGAGCCAATAAAGTGATAACCCAAAACATATCCAAACCTGAATATGCAAAATTACATGAAGAGTGTTGGGAATGACGTTTTTACCACGTGGGGGGAGAAATGAGCGTGTGTTACAATACTCTTCAAAACCAGCTTCATTGCCGTGTATCCAATATCTGCCCGTAAAATAGGGAACCCACCAAGCAGTGATCGTTCCAAAGGTAATAAGACCATAGATGACCACAAAAAGAAGCTGAGCCCAAAGAGGCACTAGTGAAGAACGATAAGCAATTGTCACCAGGAGAGGAACCAATACAAGGCCAGCATTTACAAGAGATCCGATTAAGCGAAACTTAAATGAATGAGCCTTTTTTAAAGCGGAAAGATTAGTGTAAGGAGGGAGATCAATCCAATCATGCAAAGCCATAAAAAAGAATAGGCAACATTGGACAATAATGAAAAAATAGATCATTTAGTTCTCACTACCTGCTCGGGGCGGGACTCCGCCTGAAGGGGCCGGTTCGGTCGCTAGGGCTCACTCACTCCGAGTCTCGACAGACGTGCCACCGGCACGTCTTCCCCGAGCTATTTTTTTGTAAAAAAATTTGCTCGGGGCGGGACTCGAACCCGCACGGGATTGCTCCCAAAGGATTTTAAGTCCTTTGTGTCTACCATTCCACCACCTGAGCTTTATCAATGGGGAGGAGTGTAGCAGACACGGACTTTTCTTTAAAGAAGTAATACCTGTTTATTTCTGGTCTTAGTATTACTGCGTTTCGTCGTTGATCATAATTTCAGCAAGAGATTCTGTGCGGTATTCTCTCGCATCGTAAGGATCACTTTCTTCAGGTTGAACTTCCTGGTGCACTTCTTCTTCTTTACCTTTGTGTTTCTTGTGGTTCCCTTTGGCGTTCTCTTCTTCAAGTGTCAATGTAGTGGGCACTTCTTCGGCAGCTTGCTTGTATCGCTCTAGGGTGTCTGAAATGAGTCCTGGGGGCGGTGTCAATAGGTGGCTAAAGACAGTAGGTCTGACCGGCTCAGTCGATGACAGTGATGCATCCGTGGACTGGGCAGGTTTTGGATGTACTTCTGCGGTTTTGGTTCTCCCTCTTCTTCCACGCTTCTTATTGTCCCTTTTGGGCTCTTGTGGTACTGCTTGTGCACCTTCTTTAGCCTCTTGGGAGGGCACCTCTTCTTCCTTAGCTGGCTTTGAGGCCTCTTTGCCTCCAGCAATTTTTATCGATTTGTCAATATTGGGATTCTTAATTAATAATCTGGCTTCCTTGACTTCGACGATCTCAAAATCCGCGGCAGGGATGAAAAATGTTTTAGGTTTTTCCTGGCATCTATAAAAGAAGGTGCCCCCAAATGAGACCACTTCTACAGCATCGACTAAATACTCTTCAGCCTCTGGCGATTTGCTACTTTTGATAGATAGTTTGTATCCCTCTTTAGCGGAGATGATTGTTTCTATAATTGGTTCACGTGTAAAATTCATTGTTATACCTCTCTTTGCTTAGGCATCATCACTTAAAGTCGCTATTAGCAACCCTTCATAATGCTGCGCATGAGGTCAACACATCGATTGGCATAGCCCCACTCATTGTCATACCAGGCAACGAGTTTAAAAAAGTTTTGGTTTAATTGTACCCCTGCGGGGACATCGTACACTGCTGAGAGTGGGCATCCAATAAAATCTGTCGACACTAGTTCCTCTTCAGTGACTCCCAGGATTGATTTTAGGTAGGTTTCGCTTGCTTCCTTCATTGCAACGGCAATCTCGTCCAAATTTGTACTTTTTGCCAATCTCACAGTCAAATCTACTACCGACACATCAACCACGGGAACACGAAAAGCTGTTCCTGTTAATTTTCCATTTAATTCGGGTATTACCTTCCCCACAGCTTTTGCTGCACCGGTGGAAGAAGGTATAATATTGTTTAGAGCAGCGCGGCATGCTCTCATATCTCGTCCTTTTGCTACATCGACCACGGTTTGCGAAGCCGTTAGGGCGTGGATCGTTGTCATCAATCCTTCGACAATTCCAAATTGATCATGGAGCACTTTAGCCACTGGTGCAAGACAATTAGTCGTGCATGAGGCTGACGAAAACACTTGATCTTTTTCGCAGTCAAACTGCTTATGGTTCACCCCCATTACATACATGGGGACATCTGCTGGCGCTGTAATCATAACATATGAAACAGCACCAGAAACTAAATGCTCTTTTGCCTTTTCTAATGTTGTATAATGACCAGTAGACTCTATGACAAAATCAACCCCTACTTCATTGTAAGGAATTCTCTTTAAATCTTTTTCAGAAACATATTGGATGCGCATTTCTCCTAAATAGAGAAAATGATCATCATAAGTGACTTTTTTATTGAGTCGTCCGTGGACTGAGTCATACTGAAGAAGAGGAGCTAACATAGAAAGAGGGACCAAATCGTTGATGAGGCAAACATCAAACTCTGGCTTATCCATTAGAGCACGAAATACCATCCGCCCAATACGCCCAAATCCATTTATCGCTACTCGAATTTTGGCCATACTGCTCCAATGTCCTTACGTTTAGATCGATAGTAATCCAGACGTCCCTCTCCTCTTCTTTTGATTCATTGTAGAGTAGATCTTTTTTAACTGTAAAGTCTGAAAAACCTATTCAACAGATTCGAAGATACAAGTAGATGCGGCATCCCCAATTCTTGAACCTGTTTTTACAATTCGAGTATATCCTCCAGGTCTTGCCTTAAACTTAGGACCAATCTCTTCAAAAAGCTTTTTAATCAACTTCCTGTCATCATTATAGGCACTTAAATCACCACCTTTTGCAGCTCTGGTTTCCTTCGGTGTGAGTGCATTATAACGCACAGCTAGCAATTTCACAGCTCTTCTTCTTGATTGAACGCTATCTTCCTTAGCCAAAGTAATTAAAGGCTCAACAACCCTTCTCAGTTCTTTTGCCCTGTCAACGGTTGTGGAGACTCTTTCATGCATGATGAAAGACTTTGCCATATTCCTTAGCATAGCCTTTAAGTGCGCTGTATCCTTTCCTAGCGATGTCGATCTTTTTCTATGTCTCATTTATTAACCTACTGTAATCAAGTTGCTTTTGTTTACTCAGCGGCATTTTTAGCCATTTGCATTTCTGTTATAATCTCTTTTACATTCTCTCTTGTAATCCCGTAACGGGTTAAATCCATTCCAAGACCAAGTCCCATTTCTTCTAGTTTTGCTTTAATCTCATTTAAAGACTTCTTACCGAAGTTTCTAAACTTAAGCATCTCAGACTCTGGCATGATCACAAGTTCTGCAATGGTATCAATATTGGCCTGTGACAAGCAGTTAGTAGAACGTACAGATAGCTCAATCTCAGAGATTTTCAATGAGAGTTTATTGAGGATCGCATCTCTTTCTGATTTCTCTTCTTCTTCTTCTGCTTCATAAGTAATAGTTTGGAACTTTAATTCATCAAAGACCGACAGATGGAGAATTCCGATTTGTGTCGCAAAGGTCAAGGCCTCTTTTGCGCTCACACGGCCATCTGTAACCACTTCAAGAACAAGTCTATCCATATCTGTTTCACCACCAACGCGGCAGTTTTCTACGAAATAATTGACTCTTCTTGTGGGCGAGAATGTGGCATCGATGAATATCTCATTGACCCCTTTGTTGGGCAAGTTGATACTTTCTGCTGCCAAATACCCTCTTCCTATTCCTACACGGAAAACAATCTTTCTGATGAAGGGCTTTGTCGCAGTGAACACTTTTTGGCTCTGATTGATCACATCGAATCCAGAATGACCGAATAGTTCCCCTACAGTGACCACATGCTGTCCGCCTCCTGCTTCGAGTTTGTCTTGTGTGACATCGACATCAACAGAAACAGTTTTCACACCACGTGAATGTGGTTCATCATCAGTCGGAAGCTTTCTTAATAGAGCCGTCTTCAAGTTTAAGATGATGTGTGTCATGTCTTCGATAATTCCTTCAACAGCCATATATTCATGAGGCACATCTTCCATGCAAACAGACATAATTGCTGGTGCTTCAAGCGACGTGAGCATGATTCTCCTAAGAGAATTGCCCAACGTGTGCCCAAAACCCCTTTCTAGGGGCTCAGCAATAATGCGGCAAACCTCACCAGGTGCGCTCGGCTCTTCGATTTTTATCTTTGTTGGTAACTCAAATTTGCCATACTTTACAGCCATTTTTTTCTCCCCTAATACCTGGTAAAATCTATACTCTTCTTCTCTTTCGAGGTCTGCACCCATTGTGTGGAATAGGCGTAACATCACGAATCATCGTCACTGACAGACCAGCTGAAACAAGCCCTCTAACAGCTGATTCTCTACCAGCTCCAGCGCCCTTCAGCATCACTTCAACCTCTTTCATCCCTATACCGGTCGCAATTTTTCCTGCATCTTGAGCAGCTACTGTTGCTGCGAATCCAGAAGATTTCTTTGAGCCTGAAAAATTCACTTTTCCTGCAGAAGACCATGCAACCACATTTCCTGATGGGTCTGTAATTGTCACAATCGTATTATTGAAAGTGGACTTTACATGCGCTATCCCAGATGAAACCTGTCTTTTTTTCTTTACCTTTACAGGCTTTTTCTTCATTACTTTTTGGACTTTTTCTTTACTCTTTGCCACAAATCATCTCCTACTTCTTCTTATTAGCGACCGTTTTTTTCTTTCCTTTTCTCGTCCTTGCATTGGTCGAAGTCCTTTGACCACGAACTGGTAAACCCAAACGATGGCGAATTCCACGATAACACCCAATTGAAATCAAGCGCTTAATGTTTCCTTGCACTTCACGTCTCAAATCCCCTTCGACGGTGTATGTCGTCTGAATGTAGGAAGTGAGCTGAGCTGCTTGCGCCTCGGTCAAGGTTTCAGCCTTCATATCGAGGTCCAATCCGAGCGCTTTAATAATCTCCTGCGATCTTTTTAATCCAACTCCGTAGATGTATGTCAAAGCCACTTCTAGTCGTTTCTTTTTCGGAATATCTACTCCTGCTATCCTAGGCATATACTCTTTCCTATCTTTCTATTGTTAAAGTCTTGCTTTTGCTCTGTTCCTACTCATAAATCCATCATATCGATTCATAAGCAAATGCGATTCCACTTGTTTCATCGTATCTAAAACTACCCCCACCATGATCAAGAGCGACGTTCCGCCAAAAAAATGGCTGACTGTTTGGTCTACGTGCAATAATCTTCCTATGATCATTGGCAGAATTGCTATTAAAGCCAAACTTACTGCACCCAAAAGGGTGATTTTATTCATCGTTTTTTCAAGATAATCCTGTGTCGCTTTTCCTTGCCTAATACCCGGAATAAACGCACCATTTCTCTTCATATCAGAAGCAATCTGGTCAGGTTGAAATTGCGATGCTGTCCAAAAAAACGTGAAAAAAATGATTAACGTCACATAGATGGTCGCATAAGCTGTCGTACCCGGTACCAGATATGATGCAAAGTTTCCTAAAATACTTCCTTTTCCTAAAAATTGTGCAATCGTCGCAGGAAACATCAATATGGCTGAGGCAAAAATCACGGGGATCACACCTGCATAATTCAATTTTAAAGGAATATAAGCATCCGACGTCTTCAATTCACGCTCCGTAGAAACCCTTCTAGCATACTGTAGGGGCACTTTCCTCGTTCCCTGTATAATGAGGATCGTTCCAAGCACGATGATTATAAAGAATGCGGCCAGTACAATCAATGAAGAAAAGGTCATCTGACCCATTTCTTGGGATTCAAGATTCAACTGAGAAATTAACAGACCTAAAGTAGAGGGCAAAGATGCCAAAATTCCTACAGTAATAATCAAACTAACCCCATTTCCGATCCCTTTCTCCGTGATCTGCTCTCCTAACCACATCAAATATAAAGTACCTGTGGTCATAGTAATCATAAAGAGGAGATAAAATAGCCAAGGAAATCCAAAAAACTTTATTGCTAAAACTGGATCATAAATGATCCCAGGATTCGTCGTATTTAAATATAGTGCTTCCCTTGCCATCATTGAAGATTGAAAAAGAGCCAACACTAGGGTCAATATGCGCGTCCACTTTCCAATTTTTCTTCTTCCCTGATCAGGATTTTCTTTAACTTCACGTTTAAATGAAGGCACGAGAGCTAGCAAAAGCTGTAAAATAATCGACGAAGTGATGTAAGGCATCACACCAAGACCGATAATCGCCATCTTTGCGAAAGCTCCCCCAGTAAACATATCCACTAATTGGAAGAGGTTTTGCCCCCCTTTCGTGGCAAACTGAAAAGCTTTTACGATTTCATCAGCATTAATTCCAGGAACAGGGATATATGCACCTACTCGACAAACAATGAGCAAAAGAAAAGTATAAATAATCTTTTTCTTGAGCTCCTCGACTGAAAAAATATTCTTTAGTGCCTTAATCATTTAAGCAGTTTTAATGTTCCTTTAGCTTTTGCGATTTTATCTTCTGCGCTTTTGGAGACTTCGTGTACTTCGAAAGTCAACACTTTGGTTAACTCTCCGTTCCCCAAGACTTTTAAAATTGGCGTCTGCTTTTTTGAAATCAGTTTCTTAGCTCTTAACGACTCTAAGTTGACCACTTCACCTTTCTCAAAATATCTCTCAATGATTGCTAAATTGATCGCAAAGGAATCTTCTAAGAAAGCGCCTCTTGTAAAGCCCCTTATCGGTACTCTTTTAAAGACAGGCAACTGGCCACCCTCGCGTCCTGTACGTCTCTTATATCCAGACCTAGCCTTAGCTCCTTTCATTCCTCGTCCACACATTTTTCCTCGTGAACCGATTCCCCTTCCTAGTCGTTTTGGCTTCTTGTCTTTTCTTGATGTATTTTTCAGTTCGTGCAATTTCATATTCTATCCTCTTCTCATCGCTAAAGTCTTGTCAATATTTTTTAGCTTACTAAGGGCCTTAAACGTGGCTCGTACTTGGTTATTGGGGTTGTTACCACCTAAGTTCTTTGCAACAACGTCTTTAATTCCAACCATCTCAAGCACAGCTCTTACGTGCGAACCAGCAATAACTCCCGTACCATCTTTTGCTGCCTTAATAAGGACTTCGGCCCCATCATAGGTTGCTTGTACGTCATGAGGAATTGTGTGTCCTTCGACTTCGAAAAGGATCATTGATCTCTTTCCATCATCGACAGCCTTTCTTATTGCATCAGTGACCTCATTGGCCTTTCCAAAGCCCATGCCCACTCTGCCCTTTCCATCACCCACTATGACGAGTGCTGAAAAGCTGAACCTTCTTCCACCCTTGACGACCTTTGCGCATCGGTTAATGAATAACACTTTCTCGTGTATATCGCTCTTTACTGGGGCGTCTTCTTTGGGTTTTCCCTTCTTATCAGCTACCATGAATGCTAATTCCTTCCATTACTAAAATGATAATCCACCCTCACGGGCACCTTCTGCAATTGCTGCTATACGGCCATGAAATTTGTATCGGCCGCGATCAAAAACTACTTCTTCAATGTTGTGTTCTTTAGCTTTCTGGGCAAGTTTCAATCCTACAGCCTTTGCAGCTTGCTTTTTGTCTTTCATGCTCTTTAAACTCTTATCGTAGGTTCCAAATCCACAAATAGTGAGACTCTGGTTATCATCGATAATTTGCGCGTAAACGTGCTTTGCAGATCTGAAAACAGAAAGCCGTGGCCTTGGGCTTTGAATGAGCTTTCTTCTTACTCTCAACGCTCTCTTTTGACGCAGTTTAATTGCTTTTATTTTTTCGCTTTCCATTCTATCTAAATTCACTCCTACTCTATTTACTTGCTGTCTTTCCGGCCTTTTTACGCACAACTTCATTTTGATAGCGTACACCCTTTCCCTTATAAGGTTCAGGTGGTCTCAAAGCTCTCACAGTAGCAGAAAACTGTCCTACTACACCTTTGTCAAACCCAGTGACTGTGATAAGTGTGTTTTTATCCACAGCTACCTTCACTCCTGCTGGAATTTGAACGAGATTCGGATGAGAAAATCCCAACGCTAACTCAAGCTGATTTCCTTTGACCGCAGCTTTAAATCCTACTCCTACGAGCTCTAACTTTCTTTCATAACCTTCACTAACACCAATGACGGCATTGTTTAATAAGCTACGGCAAAGACCTAAAAAAGGCTTGTGTGTAAGCTCAGGCAATGCTTTGACATCTACCATTGAATTGTTGATTTCAACAGCAATGCCTTCATTGATTTCTAACTCTATAGTGCCTTTGGGACCCTTGACTGTAACTTTTCTTCCCGTGATCTTTAACTCAGTTCCCTTAGGACAAACAATCGGCTTTTTTGCAAGTCTAGACATCTATTCCATTCTCCTTATTACCACACAGCACAGATAAGTTCGCCGCCCATGTGCTGCTTTCTGGCATTCGTTCCACTCATGATTCCCTTAGACGTCGAAACTAAAGACATCCCGAGCCCTCTCCTAATGATGGGCACTTCATCCCATTTGACGTATATTCTTCTTCCAGGGCTAGATATTCTCTTTAGACCTTGGATAAAAGAGTTTCGTGATTTGTCATACTTTAGATATACACGCACTAATTTCTTATCTTCATTCACTACATAGTGCTGAATAAACCCATCTTCCTTGAGTACTTCAAGCATAAACAAGATCTGTTTACTTACGCGCACATCAACGTAACGATGTTTTTGTTGGGCAGCATTTCTGACCCTTGTAAGCATATCGGCGATTGGATCGTTTAACATTGAGTCTACCTCTTCTCTATTTCTTATGTTTTAAGGGCAATCCCATTAGAGTTAATAACTCTAAACACTCTTCGTCTGTCATTGCAGTCGTAGCAAACGTAATATTCATACCCTGTGTAAATTTAAGCTTATCTAAATCAATTTCAGGGAAAATAAGCTGGTCTTTAAGTCCCAATGAATAGGAACCTCTTCCATCTGCTTTTCTCTTCATTCCACGAAAGTCGGGGATTCGAGGAGCACAAATATTGGTGAATCTGTACATGAAGTCATACATTCTATGTCCCCTAAGAGTTACCTTAGCACCAATGACTTGTCCCTCTCGAAGCTTAAAGTTAGAAATCGCTTTTTTCGATCTCGTGGTCATAGCCTTTTGCCCACTTAAGAGGGTCAACGCCTCAACACAGTGCTCAATAAGCTGTTTATCTTTGCTCGCTTCGGCAAGTCCCATACTGATGACAATTTTAGAGAGCCTTGGTATTTTCATCACATTCTTTATGTCAAATCTCTTTTGCAAAGCTGATCTAACACTTGTCTCGTATTTTTCCTGTAAAGGTGATTTTTTCATCTTTTTCCTACTATTCTCTCATTTAAATCGTACGGATCTTCTTTTCAGTTCCGCTCTTTGTACGATAATACAACTCTTTTTTCCCATCTTCTGTCATGCGTGAACGAACTTTAACCGCTTCACCATCGGCAGAGAAGGCCACATTTGAAATGTGAATCGGAGCTTCAAATTCAACAACACTTCCTTTTTTTCCTTGTTGTGCCTTTTGATGCCTCTTATGCATATTCACACCTTGCACAACAATTTTGTCGCCTTTGAAACTTTTTACCTTTCCTTCCTTACCCTTTTCATTCCCAGTGATCACGATAACCGTATCATTCTTCTTAAATTTCATAATCTTTCTTCTCCCTACTCAACTAAATGATCACACTAAATAACTTCTGGTGCCAACGAAACAATTTTCATAAATCCACGTTCCCTTAGCTCTCTTGCTACAGGACCAAAAATTCGTGTTCCTTTGGGATTTTCTAATTTATCATCAAGGACCACACAGCTATTTACGTGAAATCTCAAGTAAGAACCATCCGGTCTCTTAATCCATTTTTTAGTTCTGACAACTACTGCCTTAACTACACTACCTTTTTTTACAGAAGCTTTTGGAATCGCCTCTTTCACAGAACAGACAACGATATCGCCAATAGATGCATAACGTCTCTTAGATCCCCTAAGCACCTTGATGCAACGAACTCTTTTTGCGCCTGTGTTATCTGCTACTTCTAAATCCGTCTCTTGCTGAATCATGCTGTTGTCTCATTTCCTGTGGTTACTACCCGCCAATTTTTCAATTTTGAAAGCGGGCGAGTTTCCATAATTGTTACCTTATCCCCGACATTGTGATCATTTGTCTCCGTATGTGCGAAATATTTCTTATTTCGTTTGATCACCTTCAAGTAAGTAGGGTGCCTCATGGTAGTCGTGACTGTTACAACAACAGTTTTATCCATTTTATTTGAGGTGACTACCCCTTCTAAAGTTCTTCCTTTCTTCATGGTCTACCTTTAGCCCCCTTCCATCTGTTTTTGTTTAATTAAGGTCATCGCTCTAGCTGTTTGCTTTCTCAAAAACCTAAACATATGGGGCTTCTCTGCCTTCTTTTGTAAATTGGCTTCAATTTTCAATTTTGTGTACTCTTCTCTCCACAAATCAATTTGATCTTGAAGAGCTTGCACCGATTTTGATCTCAATTCTTCGAGGCTTATCTTACTCATTGTATTCTTCCTAAGCTTTTACCGTTTCAACCCTTTCCACAAATCGCGTGCGGACATTTAGCTTACCTGAAGCAATACCCATCGCTCTTTGCGCTTGATCCTTAGTTACGTTTCCTACTTCAAAGAGGATTCGTCCTGGTCTCACAACACAGGCATAATGATCTACAGCACCTTTACCTTTTCCCATTCGTGTTTCAGCAGGTTTTTTTGTAATTGGCTTATCAGGAAAAATTCTGATCCAAACCTTTCCTTTTCTGCTAAAAAACCTATTTATCGCCACACGGCAAGCTTCAATTTGGTTTGCTTTAATCCATCCTCTTTCGAGCACTTGCATTCCAAAGTCCCCGTATACAACGAAGTTACCACCTTTGCTGTTTCCTGCTCGTTCGCCCTTCATTTGTTTGCGAAACTTCTGTCTTTTTGGCATCAGCGCCATAATCGTTATCCTCCCGCTGCTTGAGCTTGCACAGTTTGCGTTTTAGGTTGCACATAGGTCTCGCCACGTGTGATCCAAACCTTAACTCCTAGAGAGCCATAAGTAGTCTCAGCTCTTCCTTCAGAATAGTCGATGTCATAGCGCAAATTTTGTAATGGAATCTTTCCTTCTTTATACCACTCAGTTCTCGCGATCTCCGCACCACCAATTCGACCTGAGCATTGAACTTTAATCCCAAGTGCACCCGCTTCCATCGCATTCTGAATAGCTCTTTTTAAGACCTTTCTAAATGCTGCACGCCTTTCTAGCTGCGTCGCGATCGATTCAGCTACAAGGGCTGCGTTTAAGTCAGGACGCTTGATCTCCTCGACTTCAACCCATACCTCTTTACCTGTGAGCTTTTTGAGATCTTTCTTTATGACCTCAATTTCAGCCCCTTTTTTGCCAATTACCAATCCAGGTCTTGCGGTATGGACAGTAATTTCAATTTTATCGCCCATTCGCTTAATCGTAAAACCGGCTGTTCCTTGACAACATGGTTTTTTCATCATGTAACGTCTAATGTAAACGTCTTCGAGTAGCTGGTTACCAAAATCTTTCTTTGGAGCAAACCAGTTTGACTTCCATCTCTTTTGTACAGCTAGTCGGAATCCAGTTGGATTTGTCTTTTGTCCCATAACTACTACCCTTTTTTCTTATCTTGTATTTTATCTACCGCAACGACGAAATGACTTGTTTTACGCTTAATCATTGAACGTCTTCCCTTGCTCCTGGCCCAAGCTCTAGTAAAGCAAGGTCCCGCATCGATACGAATCTCTTTTACATACAAATCATCACGGTTAGCCTCAGCGTTGTTTTCGGCATTAGCCACAGCGCTTTCAATGGTCTTTCTAAGAGCTCTTCCCGCTTTGTCTTTTGTGTGCGAAAGCTGCGTCATTGCCTGCAAAACAGGCTTGCCTCTAACTAGGTTGAGTACAAGACGTGCCTTTCTCGGACTTACTCGCACATATTTTGTTATACAAGTTGCTAGTGCCATTCTAATCCCTTCGCTTTACGCCTTCTTAGTGCCTGGTTTTCGGTAAGTACGTGTAGGAGAAAACTCTCCAAGCTTGTGCCCCACCATGTTCTCACTGACAAACACAGGAATAAATTTCTTTCCATTATGAACTTCAAAGTTCATTCCAATCATTTCTGGGGTAATCATCGAACGTCTAGACCAAGTTTTAATTGGGGTATGACTTCCTTCAACTTTTGCCTTCTTGATTTTCTTCGTTAAACAGGGTTCAACAAAAGGCCCTTTCCTTAGTGATCTTGGCATTTATAACTTCCTCACTACTTTTTTCTTCGATCTTTGACGATAAATTTAGTACTCTTTCCACGAGATCTTGTCTTGTAACCTTTAGAAGGAGTACCCCAAGGTGATCTCGGCCAATAACCTTTTTTCTTACCCTCTCCACCACCTTGACAACCATCAACAGGGTTTGTCGCAGTTCCTCTCGTGAGAGGTCTTTTTCCTAGCCATCGATTTCTTCCTGCTTTTCCGATAACTGTTAGGTTTAGCTCCGCATTCGAAAGCTCGCCTAAAGTCGCCCTGCAGGTCTCTCTGACCATTCTCATTTCCCCAGATGGCATTTTCAATGTAGCATAACCACCACTTCTAGCCATCAATTGAGCCGATCCTCCCGCTGTACGGACAAGCTGACCTCCACGGCCAGGATAAAGCTCAATATTGTGTATTGTAGAACCTAGTGGGAGATTGATAATCGGCAAGGTATTCCCATCTCTGATAGGTGCGTTAGGACCAGACATTAGTTGATCCCCTGCCTTCATTCCTTTTGAAGCCAAAATGTAAGACTTTTCTCCATCAACATAGGAAATAAGAGCAATATGCGTACTTCTATTAGGATCATACTCAACAGCAACGATCTTAGCAGGAATATCCTCTTTCTCTCTCTTAAAGTCGATCAGGCGATAATGGCGCTTATGACCACCTCCACGAGCTCTCGATGTAATATGCCCCTGGTTGTTTCTTGCAGAAGTTCTCTTCTTTTTTAGAAGCAGGGATTTTAAAGGCTTATTCGTTGTTTTTTTCGTCAACTCATCGTTGCTTGGAAGAACCAACTGCCTTCTACCTGGAGTTACTGGATTATATTTTTTGACCATTTTAAAACTCTCTATCTATAAATCGTTTCGTGTATGCTTCTATACTTCTATGCTTCTAAATTAAGCACATCACCCTCTTTTAAAGTGACGATAGCTTTCTTGACGAGATCAGTAGTTCCCATTTTTCTCGTCCCCTTCACCCTCTTTTTCTTCCTTGGAAGGGTGATCGTATTGACTTTAATGACTGTGATCTCTTGTTTTTCAAAAAAAGACTCCACCGCCTTCTTAATCTCAGACTTGTTTGCCTTGGGATCAACCACAAAGACAAACTTCGGAGTTTTACATCTTTTTAAACAGGGATTTGATTCAGCATCAACAAGCCCTTGAATGACACTTGCCTTTTCGGTTACGTGAACCCCTTTCAAAATCATTCTCTTAGTTCTTTGCATCATTGCCTCTCAATAGCTTTTGAAATTCATCCTTTGCCGAATCGATCACAACAAACTTTTGGCCAACCATAACATCATAACCGTTTAGATTTTGAGCTAACATATATGATGCTTTTCTGATGTTTCTAATACTCTTTTTAAAGTTGAGGACAGAAACCTTCGAAGTTGCATCGCCCCCTAAACAAACCACTCTTTGATCAGTAAAACCAAGAGCTTTAATGAAGCTGCTTAGCACTTTGGTTTTGGGCTCTTTAAAATATTTATCAAATTGATCACTCAAAAAGACCACATTTCCTTCATTAAGCTTCTCAATCAACAGATGACGAACAGCGGCTCGTCTTTCTTTTTGATTGATACGAACGTGTTGATCAAACTTTGGCCTTGGAGTGTGAACCCTTCCACCACCTCGATACTGAGGAGCACCAAGAAACCCTTGACGCGCTTTACCTGTTCCTTTTTGCGCATGAGGCTTTGCCCCTGAGTGATTCGATTCGTTCCTGGACTTAGTGCTGGCAGACCATTGACGCGCATTTCTTCTTAGAGCGACAATATAATCCTTGATCGATTGTGCGTTTGCCTTCTCATCTCCTTCGAAAGCGACAGTCACTTCTTCAACAACGTTACCACTAAGGTCATACTTTTTACATTTTGCTTGTGTCATTGATCCTATCCCCTTTTCATCGCCTTTCTAATAAAGACAACTCCCCCATTAGCGCCAGGAATTGCACCTTTGACGACGAGGGCATTTTTCTCTAAATCTACTTTCAGCACTTTTAAGCTTTCGACAGTCACTTTTTCATCACCCATATGACCGGCCATTCCTTTGTTTTTCGCAACACGGCCGTGCGCCCTAATAGACCCAGTTGAACCCATATGCCTTTGAACAGGACCCGCTCCATGTGAGGATGCGATGCGCCCTTTGTTATGTCTTTTGATAACCCCTTGATAACCCTTACCTTTGCTTATTCCGCTCACATCGACATAAGAACCTTCAGGAAACTGAGAGGCATCGACTGGCTTTCCGACTTCAAAGCCAGAAACGTCTTTTACTCTCGACTCATGAAGCACTTTCATGGGCTCAATGTTCTTTTTAGCAAACTGACCCGCAAGAGGCTTGCTCATTCGCTTTTTCTGTTGGGGAGTCATCGATCCACTGGCTAGCTGGATCGCTTTGTAGCCATCGTTCTCATCCGTTTTCACTTGTGAGATCACATTTGGCGTAACTTCGATTACCGTACATGGAAAAATTTTTCCAGAGGTCTTGTCGAAAATACGGGTCATACCCCGTTTTCGACCACTAATCGTAAGAGACATACTATTTCCTTTTCGTATAGCAGTTTCTCCTTACACGGTCGGTCTATCACTAGAGCTCGCTGTAAAGACTTGAGAAAAATGAGAGAGGTCGCTTGACTTGATCTCTCTTTTTGACTCATGCGGAGGAGGATAGCAAATCATTCGATTTTCGTACAAGGGAAAGATTGAAAAAAAACTCTAACCGGGGATTATTCTTCCTTGAGTGGCTCACAACAGCCTTGTAGGCGTGGTACTTTTTGACCTCTTTGATGATGATCATCGTGACAATGAAGAGGGAAAAGAGTAGAACGATCGTCCATTCTCTTAGTGCCGACTTTCGTTTCAAATATTTATCTACCTTATCTAAGTTGGGTATAGCCTGGAGGCTTGTCTTCGAACATGAGTCGGGCTGCAACAACTTTTTCATGCGAACCGAACAGAATATCAAAGACTATCCGAGCCACCATCAGCGCCATACTAGACATGACCAAAAATTCAATACTACCTGCTGCGATTACGACTCCCGTGATCACCGACAGGACTTGTAACCCCGAAGCTAACACAAAGGCAAAATTTGAGAAAAGGGTGATCCACTCGGCAACGATTTCTGGCTCTAGATCTGCCTTTTCATAGACGTGGTATTTAGAAGACTTCTCAATTAGCTTTGGTAACTCAATAAGATGGTAGATCGATTCGATACATTTATAACCCCAAAAGAGCACTGAGGTCGAGTGAGCGATGACTTTGAGTGTGGTTCTAGCAACGCACTCTAAAGTAAACCACCCTTTATTAATCCCCCAGTCAAAGAAGAGCATCGAAGCACTGAGAGCCTGAGCCGTATAAATAATTCTTTGAATTACCCGCTCTCTTAGAGTTGGCATCCGATGCACGGTAGTCGTAACAGTCGTTTGGTCATCTCTAAAGCTATCAATGAATTTTTTAATATAATAGCCCACATAGACAATATAAAGCCCCCCAATCAGAGCATCCATAGGCAATACACGCACATCCCCGATCTTAATCCCTTCATCAAAGAAGGAACCCGAGGAGAGCTCAACAGGCGTATTGTATGAATTTACAGAATCCATGGGGACTATTATAGCGAAAGAAAAGATGAATGACGACGTCTAAATAATTAATTAACAACCTAATGCATCACAACGAGAGCACGCCCCCATCTCTGGGGGCGCACAACTCTACTAGGCTTCTTCTGCCTCTGCTTCTTCTTCTTTGGCTTTTTCGGCAAGTCGTGACTTGGTTGCCAGCTCGTTCTTGGCGTCCATTTTTTCGTCAGCATAATAGAATGTCCCGAGGACTGTGATCGTATAAACAGTCGCTAGAGCAGTCACCATATGAACAGTAACAGCACTTGCACATAGAACTGCTGCACAGTTCATGGCATGGAATGCAAACCCTACAACACCTTGCATGTAGTTAAAGTGGTTTTCCATTTCCCACAGATCTCTTACTTTCTTACTTGTCTCTGCCATCGCCTCTTTATCAGCTTTGACAGCTTCTCCAACCTTAAGAAGATCGAGAGGGCAAGAAAGCAAATCTTTACCCAATTTTGTAGCTACTGAAAGCGCCGCATCGATTACACCAAGCTTCATCATCCCATACAAAGCCTCTACAGCTCTTTGGGCAACTTTCAAAGTCTTTCCAGCTGCCTTTTTTAGGTTATTTAGCGTCACATCTGTTGCCAAATTGACCCAGCTTCTAGCACTTTCTATTCCGAAACCGATCGCTTCCGGAATCGCACAAAGTGGCGCCGCAATTAACGTCGCTTTCGCAAGAGGCTCTGTCCAGCTTAGAACACCCGACTCTCTGACTTTTGCCGATAGTTCTGCTGCAACGTCGACCAATGAGGTGATCCAGGTAACGTTCTTTTCCGCACCTCGTGTATTGGCCATATAAGTTTCGAGTAAAATATCTGACTTCGCAGGTAATCGTCTTTGTCCTGTAACGTAATTTTCTATGACCAATCCTTCATTCGGTCCCAACGCTTGCATATATGCTCCTTTGAATAATTTTAAATTTGCTTAATTCTATGCTGCCGCTTCAGCCTGTTTACCCGCCAAAACCCAACGATTGACTTTCTCTGCAGCTTGTTTACTCTCTTCGCCCACCTTTTCCCTTGTCACTGATTTTGTGACCAAATTCACCACAATAGAAACGCCCCCCATTAAGAGGATCGTTTCTGTTGAAACTAATGTTGCCGATAGGACCGCCATGACCCCTAGCGTATGAAATGCAATCTTTACAAGGGCGTCAGCAAAAAGAAAATGGCTCTCTCGAACTTTTAATTCTCGTAACCGCCCATCCTCAGTTGCTTCGACACTTCTATCTGCATCAATTACATTCAATACATCCTCTACGGAAGTAGAAATTGATTTGATGATCTTCATCATCTCTAATTCTAGAAGTCCTCCAAAAACATGCAACTTCATCAATTGATAGACAAAGTCAATCACCCGTTTTGCTAGCTTATAAACTTCTCTTGATAACTCTCTTTCCGTTTCAATATTCTTCGACTTTAGGTAGTCACCTAGCTTAGAAAGAGCACTATATCCGTGCTCAATTACCGCTCCAAATGCCGCTAATGAAGCGGTGTAGGTTACCAGAATCGAAAGAGGATTCACCTGGCTAATACAGCGGTCTGTGACAAGATCCGAATATGTCGAAATCATATCATTCCACTTCATAAGATCAGACACAAGCGTATCCCTTTCTTGACTCCCGCCTCTTAAATCCCAAAATTGATGATGTTTCACAGCCCCAACCGTTCCATCATCATACACACAGACTTGAACTGACATACCCACCTCCACATTCAGCTGCTTATTAAGCCCTTGCTTTCTCCGCAACAATATATTGCATCTCTCGTTTGTAGAAAAAGTCTCCTGCACAACCCCCAACACCCGTGATCATTAATCCTAGGTTTAGCCAAGGAGCAAAAGTTTTAGCCGCAAGACTTCCCACAACAAACGTAAGCGATGTTAAGTTTTTGAAGAGCAACCAACCGTTTTTAGAGTAATTCGCACTAATTAAATCTTTTTCATATTGCTGCAAACTTGCTTTGCCTTTATCTCCTGCTGAAATGACCATGATATTATCAGTGATCTTCTTGAGAACAGCTAATCCGTAAAAGAGGGTTGCGATCATTTTAAATGAGGCAGAAACAGATTCGATTACTTTGGTTTTCACTAAAAACAATCCTGCCAATGAAACGTCCAGGATAAATAGCCCGAACGCCTCCATGAAATTTGCTGCTAAGCTTAAAAAATCATTGGAAGCCACACCTGAACCCTCAAAAGCGTCTACACAAAGAGAGACTTGTTTTAAGAGGCCCATTACATCCCCAGGCAAATTGACCAAGCAACTTGCAGCGCCAGCAAACTCTAGAGCTTCACAAAACTCAGCGGTTCCATGGGGCATTGCAAAAAATTGAGAAGAAAATACGCACACACTTCTTGTGAGCTCTAGAACTTGCTCTGCATTGTTTGGACTGAATTCATCAAAGGCCCAAAGACCTCTTCCACCCAATATGTCTTCATTATTTGGCACTACTGCAGTCATTTTTTGAATCCTTTCTTAATTTTTTCAAGGCGAAGTATATTGCAAAGATTCTTTAAAGTAAACCACTAAGACGCAAAAAAATAGAGTTTAAAACTGTCAAATAAGAAAAAATTGATTATTTCGTTTTATTGGGAATTAAACGACACTTTATTATGCAAATATTGGAGAAGAGAATCCGTTAATAAAATCTAGAAAATTCATTTCTCGTTTCCCTTCTAATTGAAGAGTCAAAAGACGCAAGTAACTTTTTTGGCAGGCAACAACCACTCCTTCTTTTTTGTTATAAGAAACAATTTCTCCGGAAGGGAGACCTGCTAAATCAAATTGAATTTCCTCTTCTGGAGCAACAACCTGTGATTTAAGAACCTTCAAAACTTTTTTACTTCCCCCTATTTCAATCATACATCGGGCACCCGGCCTAGGATTCATTCCACGTACGAGATTGTGTACTTTCCAGGCTGGTTGATCAAAGCTGATCAGAGCATCTTCTGGAAAAATCTTTTTTGTAAATGTTGCTTGGGAATGATTTTGGGGTGTTTTTTGAATTTTCTTCTCTTGAAGAATCTTTCGGAGGTTTTTCTCTAAAAGATGGCATGATACCTGTGCAAGTTTTGTTTCAACTTCGCCGAAGGTTTCTTCTTGATCAACGCTGACTTTCTGCACATCAATGATGTCTCCTGCATCGAGCTCAAGATTGATTTCCATGATCGTAACCCCAGTTTCTTTCTCCCCCGCTAAAACAGCACTCTGAATGGGAGATGGCCCTCTGTACTTAGGCAAAAGGCTAGGGTGGACATTAATGATACCTAGCGACGGAAGATCGAGAAGATTTTGTTTCAAAAGCTGTCCATAGGAAACAACGACGATTAACTCTGGCTTTAGTTGCCTTAAAAGAGCCACGAATTCTGGGGAAGAAGCTTTTTCAGGCTGTAGCAGCTGCACTTGGCTATTTTGGGCAAGTAGAAATTCTTTCACAGGTGTTGCTGAAACGCGCTGAGAGCGCCCTTTAGGCCGATCTACAGCAGTCACAACTGCAGCGATGGGAAGTTTCTTTTCTAACAAATGAGACAAGATACGTTCTGCAAAAATGTCGCTTCCAAAATAAACTATGCTCATCGTTCATCCAATTTCTGCTAATTGAGAACTGTTAGAAGATTGCACTGCCTTTTCTCGAATGGGGGGCAGTCCCCGTTTAGAGTTATCGCAAAACTCAATCCATTTGTGTAAATACGGATTCATTTCAACGGTATTCACTAATTCCTCTCGTGCCTCTTTCCAAGTCATCCGAGATTTGCACGTGATTCTGTAAGCCTTGACTAGACTCATCAAAGCCTCGTGAGGCACATTTCTTCTCTTTAATCCAATCCAATTGAGACCATTGAGTTTAACTGGATATCCAGCTACTAATGAAAACGGAGGAATATCATTGCTTGCCATCGTTCCCCCACCCACCATAGCATGCTCACCAATCATACACCATTGATGAATCGCACAAAGCCCTCCAAAATTCGCATAATCACCTACAACAACGTGCCCACCTAGAGTGGCTCCATTCGCCATTGTCACAAAATTTCCGATTCTACAATTGTGCGCGATATGACAATAGGCCATGATAAAACATCTGTCGCCGATCGTTACCTTTTCCCCTGCTCCATGAGACGAATTGATCGAAACGTACTCACGAATTTCACAATTTTCTCCAATTTCAATCGGATTCTTTTCTTGTTCAATGTAATGATGCTTTTGCGGCGGTGACCCAATCGAAGCAAAAGGATAAATCTTGGTACCCTTTTTTACATGGACATTTCCTGCAATGTGTACATGTGATTTTATCTCTACATCTTCCTCTAAAATCACATCGGGCGAATCAATCACACTGTAGGGACCTATCTTAACGCCCCTTTTTAATTTTATATTTGGATGAACAATTGCAGTCGGATGAATCTCTGTCATATTGAAAGATCTTTGGTTAATCAATTTATTCAGGAGGGCAAAAACGCAAGTAATATTTCTGCCTCAGCAGCAAGCTCCCCTTCAACTTTTGCCTTTCCTAACAGTCTTCCCCCTCGCTTCGACCAATGGGCTGCCTCAACCTCGAGATGAAGCACGTCACCAGGTCTCACTAATCGGCGAAATTTTGCACTTCTTACGCTTGAAAGGGCAAACAATCCTCTCGCCCCTAGCTCATAGACAAGCACACCACCTGCTTGGGCCAAAGCCTCGACGATGATGACACCCGGCATTACAGG
>JAJZEO010000076.1 GCA_021847505.1 bacterium | reverse complement strand
AGACAATTGAATCAAATCCCTGGAACTTTGAAACTTGGACCAATGCCAAGCCCCTTAGAAGGATTCTCACTTGCAGATGGTCAAACCCTCTCACTACCGAACTATTCCTTGAGCATTTTGGGATTTCATAAAAAGGGGTACAACCAAGCCAATCCACACCATCTTCGAGTTTGGAGAAAAAACTGCATTTGGAAAGACCACGGTGTTTGGGATTACAACGAAAAGGGACAAGCAGTGATCTTAAAACCCAATCACTTCCAATTACCCAATCAAGATACCTTTGCCAACCACTTTTATACCCCATTTGCCAAAAAAATCACCTCTGAAGTCAGAAAAATCCGCGAGAAAACACACATTATCTTACAAACATCGGAGTTTATCGAACCCCCTCGATGGAATCCAAAGCTTGATGGTTCTGATGTAATCTACGATTGCCACTTCTACGATCCTATCGTTTTTGTTTTTAAATGGTACCAAAACTTATTTAATGCCTATGAAGTTTCTCACAAACTCGTCTTCTTTAAATACTTCATCGACAGAGCAGTAAGAAGACAAATGTCTAACTTGAAACAAACAGTCAAAAACCATCTCGGAAAAATCCCCCTCCTTCTCGGTGAAATGAGATTTGTCATGGTTATTTATGCACGTTTATTTTTTAAACGCTCTGCGACTAAAACCAACAATTACAAATATGTTAGAATGGCAGCAGATCGTGTTTTTAAAGGGATCGAGGCCAATTTGATGAACGTTGCAATTTGGAATTATGACATCTTTAATACCATTGAAAGCGGCGATCACTGGAACAAGGAGAATTTCTCTGTCTATTGCTCTAGCCTAGAAAACCCCTTACGTGGCTATGAAGGATGGCTACGCCCCTATGCTGTGAAAACTCCTGGTAAAGCAGAATCGATGAGCTACAATAGAAAAAAAAGACGCTTTCGCTTCAGATTTAAACATGATCAAAAGATCACTGCCCCTCTAGAAATTTTCATACCTGCATATCTCGAAGAGAATGGCTACACAGTTAGTCACTCTTCAGGTTCCATTCAACAAACAAAACAGATGCTTTTATTTTTTCCAACGAGAACAACTGCTTGGATTGAAATTTTGTTCAACGTTTCTCGTCCAAGATGATCTTTGCTATGCGCATGCCCGACTCACAAGCGGCCTCCATTGTCCCTGCGATCACTGGATCAATGCAAGTATGCTCTCCTGCGAAATACAATCTCTGATCAATTGGCGCAAAGAGTGCTTTAACTTTGTACTTTCCACAATCGATCAGTTTACCAAATACCTCTTCTTGACCAGCTTTTAAGTGGGAATAACTCCCCCGGGCATACGGATCATTTGCCCAGCTATAGCCCATAGGACCTATGTATGAGGCAAAAGGGACATCTAATGAATACAAAGGAGAGCTTTGATCTTTTCTGAGGGGCCCATACATCGCCTCAAGCATTCCCTTCTCTTTCTCATAAATTGAAGAAAGAGAAAGAGCCGAAAACGGCGTAGGCAAATAGAGTGTCACCACCTTTGATCCAGAAAGTCGAAAACAAACCCCCATCTGATCAACTGCATAGAGGTAAGGCGATGAATTCTTATTTATCGGCATGGTCAGCAAGATCTTTCCGCCCTTAGAATAAGGAACTTGTTTAATTTGATTTAGCTGCTGAGCGGGAAGAACTGCTTCATCAAAACTTACTTTTTCATAAGTCGAACATGGAATTGTTAGAATGACTTTGTCAGCAGAAATCGTTTCTCCTCCAGCAAAAGAGAGGACCAGTTTTCCATCTCGCTTCTTTGTAACTTTCTTAAGTGGCGACTCTAAATGAAGCCTATCTCCCAATTCTCTTGCCATACTCTCAGGAAGACAACTATTACCTCCCTTGACCATATCAATCGCAATAAAATCACGATCTTCACGAATAGTCTCATGAGCTGGAGCTAATCCACCTTCTATCATGTGGTAGAGAGTAGACACATAGCGAGGAGAAAGCTCTTCTAATGCCCCCCCTTCATAGGCCCTCAATCGTCCTTCTAAATGTTTATATAAAAGGGGGTTGTCTTTAATTAAAACATCACAGACCTGCTTCATATTGCTGCAAGATTGACCTAATTCCTCTAACCTTGTTTTCAATCCTTTCAGATTTTTCCTCAGGTCAGCCGTCAGATCCTCCTCATTATGAAGCTCTTTTCCATCAAAGAATGCCCCCAACCGCTCTATCTGTTGTCTTTCTACCTTAAGACCTAATTGATCAATAAGGTAGCGCATTGTCTTAGCCTCGCCCCCATCGCTAATATTTTGCCCCCCAAACTCAACCAATTGATCATCAATCTTTGCCGTTAAGACTCGGCCCCCTACCCGCTCTTTTGCCTCATATACTTGAACATCCACACCCTGCTCTTGCAAAATCAGTGCTGCTGTAAGACCTGCTAATCCCGCACCGATGATGACTACTGACAATCCCATGTGATCGCTCTTTGTTAAATGAATTTTAAGATTACCAAACCCCCTTTATAAGTAAAAGCAAAAACCACCCCTCTCCCCCTATCTAAAGTCACATCTAAAATACCAAATTTTAGAAGTTAAGCATTAATCATGACATCTTTATGCGCTGACTGTAAGCTGGTTATGGAGTTTCTTGCCAATAATATCCCAAATTATATAACTGGAAGGTACGAGCAACTTAAGTTAACCTATCAAGGGAGATTTGCTATGAAAGGATTGATGCACGGCCATTGTGCTCATATTGCATGGGGAATATTACTTGCAGCATTTGGAGTATTTTTCCTAATTGCCAACTTAGTTAACCGAGAAATTTTGTGCTTCTGGCCTATTTTTCTCATTGTAGCTGGTGGGCTTAAAGCTTATTGCGGCACATGCTGCGATCATAATCACAGATAGAACGTGTTGGGGGAGGGTAAAGCCTCACCCACACGATTATTTCTTTGCAAATGGTGAGATTCCTAGGTGGGTCTCATCAAATTGGTCTTTGATTTTCAATCCGATGGCCAGCATTCTATCAAAATTGATATGGCAAAACCAAATCAAAGCAAGATGCAGAAAAATTGGCGGGCCCATGAAATAACCCAAACCTGCGAAAAAGAGCGGTCCTATTTCCGTATGCATGAGATTGTACGTCAATCCCCCTACCCTTGAATTCACAAAATATCCCAAAAGTCCTAGATCGGGGATCAAGAAACAAAAGGCAAACAAAAGCCATGAGCCGTGGAAAGAATAAAAACCAACCAACCCCACCGCTAGCCAAATCGCGGCTTCCATTCTTAGAAACTCAGTGGCAAAATTCTGTCTCTTCATAAGAGGGAAGGTTAACTTAAGAAATAGATATTTTCAATTATAGAATCGCCAGGCCTTAATTCGACAACAGTCTCTAAGGCGACTCTTTGATATGCAACGTCCGGTAAATTTCGTCGATTTGTCCAAGACTTGAAACATCGAAGCCTAGTTTTTTTACCAAACCCTTATAGACATCAAAGATCCAAGCATGAACGGTAAGATTTCTCCCTTTTGCCCAGGCATCTTGAACAATAGTTGTGTGACAGACATTCAAAGCTTGATAGATGGCATTTCTTTCCGCTAGAGCATCGATTCGTTTCTGCTTGTCTTCGATTTTCATGATCTCTTCCCTCTCGGAAAAATAGACATCACGGATATGTCTTAACCAATTGTCGACAAGACCAAATTGAGCTGTCTCCATCGCAGCAGTGACCCCACCACAACGATAATGACCACAAATGATAATATGCTCAACTCCAAGATAATTGACCCCATACTCAATCACCGATAACACATTAAAATCGGTATGAGGACAAATATTGGCAATGTTGCGATGGACAAACATGTCCCCTGGCTGCAAACCTAGGATCTTTTCAGCCGGAATGCGACTATCAGAACACCCAATCCACAAATACTTAGGGTTTTGCTTGATTGCGGAATCCTTAAACGCGCGGGGATCCTCTTCGAGGATCTTTGCCGCCCATCTACGATTATTTTCGAACAATTCTTCAATATCATCATTTTCACTCAACTTTCAATGTCTCCGTTTGAAGTATTGTATCTCCCTCTCATGCTGCTCAGCCTGAGCACGAGTCGCAAAAGTTCCGAGGTTGCGGCGTTTACCCGTTTTAGGATCTAACTTTCTCGAATAGAGCCTATATCCCCCAGAAGGGAGTTTACGAATCATTTTATCGCCCTAATTTAAATGACTTCTCAATTTCCATGCAAAGGTTTCATTTTGGCGTATGATTCCCCCCAATAGGTCGACAAGTCCATCATCTCCATTCTTTTCGGCCTGTTTTGATAGCTTTCTTAATGAGAGGAAGACCGATTCATTGGCCTCAACTAGTTTTTGGATAATTTCCTCCCAACCTGCCTCTTCAGAAAAAGACCTCAAAGTCGACTTTTCGGCAAAGATCTTTAGCGAGGTCGGCACTTTATAACCCATTGCACGGATCCTTTCGGCCAGGGCATCCCCTGTTTTTGCATGCTCCTCATATTGAGTTTCAAGCATCTCATGGATTGAAATAAAACTTTTACATTCCATATTCCAATGCCCATTTAAGGTCATAAAATAAAGTGCATAAGTATCAGCCACTGCCTGCTGTAGACCCTCCACCACCTTTTTTATCTCTTGTGGAGCAATTCCAAAAAAATCCTTCATAGAGAACCCCCGTATTCATAATAATCAAAAAATCTTAATTATTGAATTATTTCAACCAGTTTAATTAAAATAGCAAAGAAAAAAAATAAGGAGAACCACAAATGGACACATCAATTAAACTTTGCCCTTTACAAACCTACCAACAATCTGTTGAACAAAGAGTTAAAACTCTTCCTTTTGAACTTGGAACAGGATTTTGTATTGCAGACTACGAAGACTCAATCCTTGACAACGAGAAATTCATCGCGATCACTGTCATCGCTACAGCAGCTATCCTCTCTTTTGGTCTTCTTATTGCCGGACTAGCATCTTTAAGCCTAGGTCTAATGATCACATCGGCGGTGTTTCTAGGGATTGGATTGTTAGCCGTTGAGTGCTGGGTCTGGCTTGACGAACAATTCGATTTAGAACACCAAAGCTCTAAGCAAGAAGCAACAAACATTGCTTCTCAACTTTCCTTCCAACACTTGACTCGTTGGCTCTACAAACACGGGATCACCAGAGAAGATGTAATTAAATATAAACTACTTGGTCCTAATGTGCCAGTAAGAACTTACGCAGTTTTTGATGTCATGTGTGCTATCAATGACCAATTCCATGAAAACTACAGACAAGCCTCAGATTGCGAACGATTAAGATATAACTTTTCTAAGCTCAATGAAGAGATGGAAAGTTATTACAAAATCCTAGCTGATGATGATGACAAGCTAATCCCCTATGAACCAACTGATTGCTCACAACTTCCTCCACCTTACTCCCCACCAACTCACACTCATGTTCCAACTGCTCCAATTGTTCCAACTGGCGAACTCATTAGCTTTGACTAAACAAAGGAAAGAGCGATTTTATGGAAATATCTTTTGAATATCCACCGATCGAGCATCTACAACAGGAGATCAAAGAAAAAGAATCGGCGATCTCCTTTGATATCGGAAGCAAAGTCATCTACCCTTGCATCACTGGGGTTGAACTAGCCAGGATAGCATCGATTGCTTTGATGGTGATTTCACTCATTGGTGCCACCATAGGAACCCTCTTGACAATCCAATCGATCCCTATGCTTGCCATGTTTCTTCCCCTAAGCGGGTTCGCTGGATTCACAGGAGGACTATTTTTGCTTCAGCGCATTGAGCAAATCACTGATCTTGATTCTCCAAAAATTCAAAATGTATTGAGGGCACGCTTTGCCCTGTTAAGCTTTTCAGAAATGATGGAAGAACTCTATCAGAAACAGATTGCGCTGGAAAACGTGACTTATTATCGCCTTTTGGGAAATACACCAGCAAGCGAGTATGCCACTTGTGCTGTCATAGGAAAAGTCTATCAAGATGCACTAAAGGTTCAGGACCAGATGAGCCTAGAAACCAGAAGATGTTTTGATCAATCGATTTTTACTTACCTTCAATTGAGTTTTGACCAAATCATCGAACAAAAAAGAGGGGGTAATTATGAACTCTGCAACGATTAATCTCTCTATCCCTTCGTATGAAAATTACGCAAACCAAGTCGCCCTACTTGAGAGTAAAATCGCTCCACAATTCGGAAAGGATCTCAACAATCGAGACTCTCTCTCAGGTGATCAATCTTCCCTTATCACTTGGATTGCCATCACTGCCTTGAGTCTATTAGCCATCCTCTCCCTAGGAACTTATACCCTTTTTGGGGGATTTGCGTATCTTGTGGCCACAGCAACTTCCCGTGAGATCACAATCTTTGGAACGCTTGCCTTGACCTATCTCGGATGCATGCTTGGTTTTGCTTCTCGCGTAGGAATTGAAAAAATCGTAAAACTTGTTAAATTTGGATACCTAGAAAACTTTTCTTCTCCACATGACTATACCCGGTACAATTTCACATACAAGATTAGAGAAGCACATGGGTTTGAGAAAAAAGCCCAACTGATTGCCAAAAACAACATCCCTATTCAAGATGTCGTTACTTTAAAGCTACTCGGCGAAGCAACTCCCCATGAATATGCCTCATTTGTGGTCCTCTACAATATGAGAAAGAAAGCTTTTTCTTTGCACAATGGAATCGGAGAACATGGGTTTACAAGGACAAATTATACCGGTGTGAGCTCCGTTAAACAGCTAGATGACTACTATGCGAGAATTCTGTCTCCTGCTAAACTCTAAGGCATGAATTTTGATCTGATCGTCATCGGGGGAGGAGCTGCAGGCTTCTTTGCCGCCCTATCTGCCAAAAAGGCAAACCCGTTTGCAAAGATTCTTATCTTAGAAAAGACGGCGCAGCTTCTT
>JAJZEO010000060.1 GCA_021847505.1 bacterium | reverse complement strand
AAACCCACTCGCAAGTTTCAAATTAAAGCAGGTAGGCATGTGGCTTTGATGATTGTTTGTCTTGCCCAAAGTGGTGAAAAGCTCAGCATGGAGCTGGTAGACCTGCAGATGGAAGGAAAAAGCGTCATTGAAAGTCCGCTAAAGCCCATGGAGAAATTTACCCTTTACCGAGCTGCCGTTATAAAATTCGCTCAATATCTAGAAAAATTTCCCCTTCCTAAGGAAAAAGAGCAGGAACAGATTTATGCTAGCAACGTCGATTTCGAGCCCGTGATAAAGACCGATTCCCGCGAGTTGATGAATATTTTTTGGAGATTGGGATTTGCCCCTAAGGAAAAATTAGAACAAGTGGAACAAGCTTATAATTCGATAATTATAAAAATGAACCCTGAAAGAGAACTTCTTTCTAAAACTATCTTTGAATCGATGAGTGACTTGCAACTGAAGGCCAGCTCTACTTCCAATCCGGAGAAACTAGAGCCTGAGATACAAAAATTTAGTCAGCTTCTAGACAAAGATATGATAGCTAAAATGCAACAGCTACAGTTTCAGCATCAAGAACTCTCCACGATAGAGACAAGCGCACAGAAATTATTATTGAGTTATATTGCAAAAAAAACACCAACAAAGCTAAATGACGCACTAATACTCCAATTGAATGCTGAAATGAAAAAGATTTTAGACTTCCTTCCTGCACAGGCCCTTGTAGAATTTTTCCCATATGCTACATTCTCACCTTGGTACATGATCAAGCTGGAAGAGGATGATCTCAGCCCAGAGGTTCTTCAAGAGTTCAAGGTTCTGGAACGAAGCTACGAGCTCGAAACATCAGGCGTACATGAACTCAACGCCCCTCAAAAGAGTGAAAAAGCAGAAAAAACAATGGATGATTTAGACTAGGAAAGATGCTGGCGTGGATTGCTACATGTTTCACGCTCTATTACTTTGCCCTCTACTATAAAACGCGAGGGTGGACCTCTTTGGCCTCCGCCCTGGCATACGCGCTTTTAGCTACCTATCTTTTCATTACCTTGGCCGCTTCTTTTCATCCGATCGCTCTTATTGCCGTCGCCTTAATCGTCACCCTTTTGCATTTTCTCCCGCCCATTTTGCGCACGATTTGCATCGTCGCTTATTTCACTTTGACAGCCTTTGCCATCCTTTTCTCAGGGATGACACGCCTGACCGAAGAGAGACCTATTGCAAAAATCGTTATCCATAGCAAAAAAGTAAGGCTAGAAAGCTTAAGTGGAAAAGTAACCGGCTCTTATACCCTAGAAGGCGATCTCGTCGGCATAAGGGCGCGCATTATCCGCTTCTCTCCCTTTCTCAACTTCTTAGGATTTTCCAACATTTGCCAGATCGACTCGATTCATAATGGGTATCTGAAGATGGACGACCATAATCGCCTTCCTCACATCGGCTATGCGATTTCTTCTGCTTGGTATTATTTTTGGCTAAAATTGTTTCAACAAGAATGGAAGATCCCCGGCATCAAAAATGCCGTCCTACAGTCCAATTACCTACCCCTGAAAAACAACTCTTACTATATTACAGTGACATCTGGGGGGCTGTCTTGTCTTCCTGCTCTCGATTAAATTAGAGATAATATTACCACAGAGAAAGAACAGAAAGTTAAATTCCCCCTCTGTGATAAGTCTTTTATTAACTAACATTCTGCCCAATGCTACTGGCAGTAGCCATAAAAGCTACCATTGAATATTGTCAGTTTTTTTTGCTTTGACGGTGTATGCGCCGCCATTTGCTACAATGTCTAAGTACTCATGCGTTGTCACCTGTTGCAGTGAAAGGGGAGTACTTCCCGGCGTTGCATCAAAAGGAGTAAATTTAACTTCCCAATGTTTATAGGGTGGTGAAAAAGTATATTCTTCTCCCCACTTCAAAGAAAATGGGCGTTCTCCTGAATCCAAATCTTCTCGCTCACCGTTAGGACGTATCTGCGAAAATTTCACAGAAAAATCCATAATCCCCGAACTGCCCCATCTTTCATATTCTGTGCTGGCTCTAACATCAATCACTGAACTACCTGTGGCAGTCACCCGTGGTCCTGAACGTGTTCCTCGGCTGTGTCCTGCAACATCAAATGTAATTGCGCGAGTAATATCAACTGTGCAGCCAGTGTCAGGATAGACGTTAAACGGGTGATCCTTACGAGTCGTATTGCCCCCTCCAGCACCCACGCACACTTCCGGTTCATTTCTTTGCCAATCATCCGACTCCCCGCAGGAATCGAGATGGAAGCCATTCCTTCTGACTTCTTCTACCTTATCTTTATATCGAGTCTCCCACGATTTCCACGTTAAGGTACCTACAGTTGTAGGCAAGGCAGCTATCGTCGTGTGAAAAACCACAGCAGGTCTTGTGAAAGTTGCTGGGTACGGGATAGAAATGACCCCTGTTGCATAGGTGATCCGATTAGTGAGTAACCCTGGTCCGAAGATTTGATCTCGTGTTAGTCGACATTCGAGCTCCATGTTGGTGGTGGGGAGTACATTAAACGGCCTGTTATTAAACGTTAAAGTTGATTGATAGCCTGAATTTCCAGCATCGGGGAAAAGACCAGAAAAAGTGAATTTGACCGATCCCGACCCTTCCGAAGATATACAACGAGGAGTCCATGACTCAAGACTCGGTGTCCTGTCAGCCAGAGGATTGGCAAGCCTAATACTCAGGCTCGCCGTCTTAATACTTCTAGAAAGAGTCGTAACAGCTTGCATATTTCCTTGGTTAAAAGCCTGCACGACCTGTTGAAATGTTGCTAAATGTTGCTGAGCTATCCTATCGGCGTCTTGGAGTGAGTCCTGCATGATTTCTCGCAAGTCGGTACTCGCTTTTTCTAAATTACTTCTCAATTCATGACCAGCATTGGCTACAACACGATTTTGCGCCATCTCCGCTTGTCGAATGGAGTTATCCAATTGACTGAAAAATTGATCAACAACTTGTAACAAGCCTGCCGCACCTACAATAGAAGCCATAAAAACCTCCTTTTTTGTTTAAAACTACTAATAATGGTAACTACCACTGAACATCTTCAACTTTTTTTGCCCTTACCCGATATCCACCAGAAGGGTTAGCTGAAATATCTAAATACTCCTGGCTCGTCACAGCCCGAAGTGAAAGGGGCAAGCTTCCTGCTTTAGCATCGAAAGGCGTGAACTTAACTTCCCAATTTTTATAAGTTGGTGTAAAAGAAAACTCTTGTCCCCACTTCAATGGGAAAGATTGCTCTCCGGTATTTAATTCAACTTCAGCATCCCACCACACTGGGTAATAATCGACATTCCCAAGACCCCATTCTTGTCTCATCATCTCTTGTCTTTTTTCAATTCGAATCTCCCACGACCTCCAGCTTAAGGTGCCTATAGTTACAGGAAGAGCTGCAATAGTTGCATGAAAAACAGCTGCGGGTCTAGAGAGAGCTGCTGGATAAGGGATAGAAATGATCCCTGTTGCATAGGTGATCCGATTAGTACTTAAGCTAGGTCCGAAGATTTCATCTCGCGTCAGGTAGGATTCGAGTTCCGTGTGTGTCGAGGGAGGTACGTTAAACGATCGATTATTGAACGTTAAAGTTGCGTGGTAGCTACCATTTCCAGCATCGGGAAAAAGGCCTGAAAAAGTGAATTTAACCGATCCCGACCCTTCCGAAGAGATACAACGAGGGGTCCATGACTCAAGACTCGGCGTCCTGTCAACCTGAGGATTAGTAAGCCTAATATTCAGAGTCGCCGTCTTAATACTTTTAGAAAGAGCCGAGACAGCTTGCATGTTTCCCTGGTTAAAACTCTTCATGACCTTTTGAAACGCTGCCAAATGCTGCTGAGCTACCCTATCGGCATCTTGAATTGAGTCGTTCATGATTTCTCGTAAATCTGTACTCGCTTTTTCTAAATTATTTCTCAACTCATAGCCAGTATTAGCGACTACCCGATTTTGCTCCGCCTCAGCTTTTCGAATGGAGTTATCCAGTTGACTGAGGAATTGATCAACGTCTTGTAATAATCTTACCGCGCCTACCGTGGCTACGGGAATTGTAGAAGCCATAAAAATACCTCTTTTGCTAGTTCAAACTCACCACCAAGACCAAGAAAAGCCCCTTATTGTTTTCGTCCCAGGGCTTAACTGGAGTTGATCATTGACAATCTGAAAATCGCCTTTTATTTTTCCTTCAAAATTAATCGATCCACTCAAATAGGAGACTGGACTTTTTAAATCGACTTTGGATACTTTCCGAACATCAATTACAACTGCGGAGATTGTGACTCTCCGCCCCTTTAATGCTGAAGAAGAAATATCCTCATCAAAGTAAAGAGCCCCCTCCTTTGGAACACGAATAGATAGATCTTTATTTCCTGAGAGACGACTTTGAATTTTCTTGATGGTTGCCGAAAGGGCTATAGCAGGGATCGTTGCTGTGACAATAATCTGATTGTCAGCTTCTTTCTCTTCGAAAGGGGTAAAGAGATGTGTTTTTAGTATTGTAGCCAACTTTGATTTAGCTGCCGGCATCTGCGCAAAAATATCATCGAGATAGGTCAATCTAAGAGGATGATGCATAGGGATCAACTTATGCAGTGTAGTGGACAAAAGACGGGTGTCGTTTTCATCGGCCCTCACATCAAAGGGAGCCACGTTACCCTCGACCGACTCCAATGAACCTTGAATGTCATAGGACTTCAAGGTAGTTACCAAGGCAATCTTGATGGCACTATAAGCTTTTTTTAAACGGATCTCCTTCAATGCATCTGTGATCGCATTGAGATCTGTCTGAACAATAGAATCGAAGTTCGAGGTGGTTTGCCCTTGGAGTTGCAAAATTTGTTGCCAGTGATTTTTTAATCTTTGCAATTTTTTTATAAGAGCATCTGCAACAAACTGTTGAAATGTTTGAGATCCCATAATTGCCGCTGAAGAGCATGGAGATAGTTCTTGCACACACTGCGAAAGCAAGTTAATCGAGGCTTCAAATTCTACAAGGATGCTTTCTCCTTTGCTATCCCAGTACTTTTTCACTTCTTCGAGCATCTCTTTTAAAACTTTTTGTGCCTGGAGAAGAAGAGGTGAGTTCCCTTGAGTGAGCTCTGTCAAAAGATTTGCAAGGGCTGCTTTAGAAAGAGGATATCCAAAATCTCCTTTCTGAAGAGATGGATCGGGTTTAAAGCGTTCAATGGCACTCAAGAGTGCCATTCTCTCTGTTGCAGCGCTTGTCCCACAGGGAGAACAAATTGAAAGTTTGCTCGCTAAATTCTCATTTAAAATATCGATGAGCCCCGCCAGAGCTTGATTATTTTTTTTCAGATCGCCAAGCCTGTCCTGAAGGATGTTCACGACGTCGTCGACGTCTACACCTGTTTCGCATTTTGTAACCACAATTTGAAAGGCCTCGCGAAACTTGGAAAAATCTCCCTTTAGCAGCTGGAATACATACTCTAAGTTTTCTTTTAGAGAAGTTCCCCCCTGCTTTTCTACATCATCCGAAAAACTGAGAACGATGACAAAACCTTTGATCTCTTTTGCAAAATCGACGACTTCTCGAATCACCATGGCATTATGAATTTCTGAAGGAATACCTCTGGTGTCATCAAACCCCGGACAATCGACGTATCTCCAAGCGAAGCCTGGAACTTCAATGACAGCCGGTGCGGTAGTTTTAGATCCACGATGGCCAATTCCTGCCACTGGCTTTTCTGCTAAAATAACATTTTTGGTTTGACTTACAAAAAGATAGCGAGGCTTAACAGAGACCATTTTGCATCCTGCAAGATAGTTAACTGTAGTACTTTTTCCTGCACGGCTTTTACCGATAAAAAACACAACCTTCTGGCCAGCTGCGCTCCTGCAAGCTTTTTCTGATCTTTCGTACAACTGTTGTGCATTGATCAGGTCAGATTGTGTGATGCCTATTGGCGAAGTAGACGATTGGCTTGAAAGACTTTTTTGAATAATTTTATCCATTTTGGTCTGAAGCTGCTGTCCGTCGATCACGTGCAATGCATAATACCGAAAAGCCTTTATGACTTTCTTCTCGCACATTTGAAGCCATCCATTAACATCAGAGATCAATGCTAGCGCTGGAGCTAATGTAAGAATATCTGAAGAATTCCCAGGAGATGATGGCAAGGAAAGGTTGATCGAAAAATTGTTTTTTATGTCTGGCTTTTGTCCACCTGAAAGAAGAATGTTTTCTGCTTGAGCAAACTGATAGATTTTTTCTGTAACAGACATATCGCACCTCTAAAGGTTGCAAGAAATTCTAGAAAATTAAATTTATTTTGTCAAATCTTTCGGGATTGTTGCCTACTGCCAAGATCCGAACAAGCTAACTCTTGTAGTTGAGAAATCAGATAGAGCGACTCGAACAACTAACTTCTTTTTTGGAGGCTCGCTGCAAACGGTCCATGAGCCCCTCATCTGCTTGTACAATCGGATCACAATAGACGACGATATCTTGGATCCGGTCACGATCGGCTTGCCGCAAGAGATCGTAGAGCGTATGGCTACTTAACGGATAGGTTTCGGATGTCCGGCTAAAGACCCTCTCAGCATCACCGATTTCGTCCTCTGAAAATACCAGTCGCATATGTCCCTTCGGAGCATAGTGACGATGTCTCGTTCCGGGTGAGGCTTTTGCATCTTCTTCTGCTACCCGCAATAGTTTTTTCCCCAGTATTGCCTCAATCTCCCCTGCCGCTATCACTCCGGGCCGCAGCAGCGTCGGAGCGCCGATCAGCGAAATTACTGTCGACTCGATGCCAAAGACAGACTCTCCCCCATCGATCACACCTGCAATTTTGCCCTCAAAGTCTTCAAGCACATGAGCCACTCTCGTGGGACTCGGCCTGCCCGATAAGTTAGCTGATGGAGCAACAAGAGGCTGCCCGACTTCTTTAAGTAGCGCTAAAGCGAGCGGATGGGACGGCATCCGAAGTGCGATAGTATCAAGCCCGGCTGATACGATACTGGGGACAGAAGGGTGCCTCTTTAAAACGATCGTGAGTGGTCCGGGGAAGAAATGCGGGGCGGATTTATAAAAATCTT
>JAJZEO010000014.1 GCA_021847505.1 bacterium | reverse complement strand
GGGAAGGGGGGGTTCTCCGCCAGCTTAAGGTTTCTCTTCCTTATAGAACAAGATAGGCAGGATATACAGGATGGATGCAGTGATCCTGTTTCCCTTTTTTAGGTCGGAAAAATCTCTTTAAATTGCTCCCTAAGCGAACTAGGAACCACCTCATCGACCCCGTTTTTATCGTACATGAGAAAGTACATGCACGAAAACATGATCCCTAGGGCTGGACTGAAAAGGGCTATCATCAAGGCAAGACCGCAAACGACCGCCCTCTTAAAAGGGAGGTAGGAGCGGAATAAGCTCCTTTTTAAGGGGGTAATTTGAAAGAAAGAGGCTAGGCACAGGGCCAACTTTGCCAGGCATGCAATCAACGAATAGACGCCCCAAATAAGGTCGGCAATCAGGAGGAGAAAGAAGAAAAGACGGGCGGCAATGGCTGAAAAAACACGATCATTAGATGACTCTGAAGCAGGGATAAAATTTTCATCGATCCTGTTCGTCTTGAAAGCTTCTGGGTCGATCTTCGAACCCCTTTCGCCAAAGATCTTCTCAGAATGAACCTTTTCGTAGAAATCAAAAATGTTGTAAATGGCCACATTCCCTCTTTCTTTCAGAGACTGTCTCTAAGTCATCGTGGTGCTAAGCTTATTCATCCCATTCAAAGCTGCAATGCGGTACATTTCAGCGAATGTGGGGAAATTAAATACTTCCTGCACAAAATAATCGATTTTTGCATTAAAAGATATCGCAACTTGTGCGACATGGATCAATTCTGTTGCGCCACGGCCAATAATGTGTGCTCCGAGAATTGTTAAATTCTTGGGGTCGAATATCAGCTTGCATAATCCTGCTTCTGACCCAGTGATCACACTTCTCGACACTTCATAATAGTAGGCTCGACCGACTTCATAAGGGACACCATCTCGCTTTAACTCTTCCTCAGTCTTTCCAATGCAAGAAATCTCGGGGATTGTGTAGATCCCAAAAGGATAGATTTGGGTGTGGCGATTGATTTTCCCTCCCAAAGCATTTAAAGCTGCGAGTCTGCCCTGCACCAAACTCGTTGAAGACAAGGAAGGCCCACCGATTACATCGCCCGCTGCATAAATCCAGTCTACTTTAGTTCGGTAATGTTCATCGACATCGAGATATCCCCACTGATTGGTTTCAAGACCTACCGCTTCCATGTTTAAACCTTTGACGTTGGCTTCACGCCCAGCAGCTACCAATACCGTTTCAGCCGTCAATTGAGTGCCATCATCCAAAGTAACGACCACCTCATCCCCCTTCAAGGCAATCTGTTGATATCCCGTCGAGCCCATAAAACGAAGTCGATTTTCTTCTAGAGAGATTTGCAAGTGAGAACCCATTTCTCTATCGAGAAATGACAGGATACGAGGCCGCTTATCAATCATGGTTACTTTTGTTCCCAAGATCGAAAACATGCTAGCATATTCTGAACCAATCACCCCAGCCCCAATCACGATCATCGATTTAGGAACTCGGTCCATATCTAAAAGCCCTGTCGAAGTGAAAATCCTTTTCTCATCAATGGGAACGGAGGAGGGAGCCTTTGGCCTAGATCCAGGTGTTAGGAGAACTCTTTTGGGTCTAAATAATCGAAATCGTTTCCCTTCTTCATCGATAACCTCGACTAATTTGTCTTCAGTGAACTTGGCTCTTCCTCGCACAAGCTCAATCCTGTTTTTAGTCAACTGACGAATCAATGTGTCTTTTAAATGCTGCTTTACCCAATTGACACGGTGGTTTAAATCAGAAATGGAAATTTCTGCAGCTTCAGGAAGTGTCGAGGGTGTAGCATAAAAGCTTTTTGTCCTAAAGTTTGTAAGATCGAGTATTGCTTCTCTTAAAGCCTTCGAAGGAATCGTGCCAGTCCAAAGCGAAGAACCCCCCGCTTCCCATGCTTCGATTACAGCAACTTTCATCTTACTTTTGCTTGCTTGAATCGCCCCCTTCTGACCTGAAGGTCCGGAACCAATGACGACAAAATCAATATCTTCAATATTTACGGTCATACACTCGCTTTTGAAAGGCCCATCATCGATAAAACATGATCAATACGCAGAAAATAACTGAGCAAAAGAAAAATTGTCCCATAAAATGAAGTAAGAACAAGGAATTCTTTAAGTTGCACAATGAACTCTCGCGAATACTCTACCGTAAGATCTCCAAGAAATAATCTCACCGTAGGATCGTGCAGAAAAAAGTATCCAAATAATAGAGTGGCGATTCCCGCAGTCAATGAAGCAAACACCACTTTGACAAAGGTAGGCATCACCGCAGATAAAATCCGAATGTTAAGTCTAGAAAGTAGGAACCTAGCGTTGTAATAAGCTGCAATGCTCGTTGCAATTGAAATTCCAAGGGTTCCCATTGAAAGGCCAAAGACCAAAATGATATTTAATACCAAATTCATCGTTACAGAGATCAATGAAGCAAGAGTGGGCGTCCAAAAATCTCTCCGTGCATAAAAAGCCGGCGCAAGCAGAAGGACAAACGCAGCGGGGACAAGACCTAAGCCGTAACCCCAGAGGCAATAAGTAGTGTGAATAGTCGACATGTTATTAAACTCTCCTCTTCCATATAAGAGATTGACTGAGGCTCCCCCGAGGAGGAAGATGGCTATAGTACCAGGAAAAAGAAGACTAAAAGTTCGACCAAAGGCAAACTTAAGAAGAGATTTATAATTTTTGTGATCATCATGCTTGATTGCCCTGGTCAAAGGAGGCATCAGAGCTGATGCGATGGCAATTCCAAAAAGAGCTAGCGGCAATTGTTGTAGACGATGTGCATAGCTCAAATAGGCTGGGCCTTCGAGAGAGGCCCACCTGGCAATGATCACATCGACAGCACTATTGATCTGTACCGCCGCAACTCCAATGACCCCAAGAAGCAGCGGAATCACCATATCTTTAAGTTCCTGAGTGAATAAGCGTGCCCCTAACCATTCCCGGAAAGTCAGAAATTGACCGGCATATCTTTTGACTCCAGCAAGTGTGGCCCACCATTGAAGAAAAAAGGCAATCACCACTCCCACTGATATTCCCATCATAGCCCTATATGGCTCCTGATGCCTACAAAGCCAGACTGCGATGATCCAAACTAAATTGAAGGCTACCGGGGCAATCCCTGGTGTGAAAAAATTCCTTTCACATTGAAGCAAGGCAATCGACAGTCCAAATAGGCAAATGAAAATCAACCCAGGCAACATACACATGATCATTTTTAAAATTTGTTTTGTCCCATAGGAAAGGTCAAAAAAGTAGAGAATAGCCCCAGTGATCCCTTCTAACCCCACGATAATGAAGGTCAAGATGACGACAAGAGACCAAAAAAGATCGCGAAAAAATAATGCCGCTTCTTTGGGGTCATTTTTCCTTTTTCCCTCAAAAAAAGGGATGAACCCATTCAAGAGAGCCCCCTCCCCAAAAAGCCTCCTCAATAGATTTGAGAGGCGAAAAGCTAAGAGGAATGCGGCGATAGCGGGGGATGTTCCGTACCAGTAAGCCATGGATAAATCCCTGACCATCCCTGTAACACGGCTAATGAAGGTACCAGTAAGAAAATGAGTCGCCGATTTTGCGACTGTAGTGTTTGTGTCTTGTGGGTGCATAAACTTCTTCTTATATCCGAGAACGATTTACTTGTCTATTTTGATCGGATATGGCATACTTCCCCCAAAACAAGGATATAGTTATGTCTAGAGTATGTGAAGTTACGGGGAAACGATTCGGTAAAGGAAGAACTTACTGCTACCGAGGTATCGCAAAGAAAAAGAAGGGAATTGGTCTGAACATTACAGGATCATCCAAAAGACAGCACCGTCCTAATCTCTTCGACCAAAAAATCTGGTCTCCAGAAAAAAAACAATTTGTCAGATTGAAAGTTTCTGCTCACGCTTTAAGAATTATTGACCGTGTAGGAATCGATTCTGTCCTCAGAAAGATGGCAAGACAAGGGGCTTAGGACCCTTTTAGTTACGATTATTGCCCTTTGGGCAGTAGTTCTTTCTTTTCATATTTGGAAGTTAGGTCAGCCTTCGGTTTGTTCTTCTCTTTTTACTCTCCACGCAACGGAGACAGGAGCTGACCTCAAATATTTGCTTCTGAAGGCATTATCCCGAGCTCAAGGATCTATTTACCTTTCTTCATTTGGCTACTCAGACCCCGAGCTCGATCAAGTTTTACAAGCCAAGGCCGATCAAGGCCTTTCGATTACAGTCGTTTACGATCGCACCCTTCCTCCTCCCCCTTTGGTGGGGCCGCATGTCTCTTTAATAAAAGATAAGCGAAGTGGCTTAATGCATAGAAAAGTGGTCATTATTGATGAAAAAACTCTCTTTCTTGGCTCAACTAATGCAACTGAATCGTCCTATAAACTTCATTATAATCATATGATACAGATGGAAGATGAAAAGCTGGCAGCAGCAGTAGTTGAGGCAAAACCATATGAAACCGCTCAGTTCACTTTTTACCCCCTTCCTGCTCAAAAAAAGGAGGTAATCCGTGCCCTAGGCGATCTTATTGATCACGCTGAAAAAAAAATCTATTTGGCAATTTTTACCCTCACTCATCAAGTGATCATCAATAAAATCATTGAGTCCCGTCTCAGGGGTGTTGATGTACAAATTGTGATCGATCAACAAATGGCCAGAGGGGCTTCATTGAAAGCAATCAATGAATTAAAAAAATATGACATCCCCCTTTTCGTACAGCGGGGATCAAGTCTTTTTCACCATAAATGCGCCCTTATCGATGACCGTTTTGTTCTCGGTTCAGCAAATTGGACCAAATCAGGATTCGAAAAGAATCGGGAATATCTAATCATTTTTTGGAAGCTAGAAAAGACGGACCTCACCCAAGTGGAACAATTTACTCAATCCATCACCCGAGCATCAAAAAGATTGCACTATTCCAATCCTGATGCTACAAGGAAATTGTAAGGAGTATATGTCAGATCTTTGGATTTCCACAGCCCTTTCTTTCTTTTTGCTTATGGACTCGGTGGGAAATGTCCCCATCTACGTCGCTATCTTAAAAAATGTCGACACAAGAAGGGCTCTTTGGATTGTCTTCAGAGAAATGTGTATCGCTCTCATCATTATTCTGTTGTTTGCTTTCTTTGGTAATCAGTTACTCTCCTATTTGAACATATCCCACGAAACGATCTACATCTCTGGGGGGATCGTCTTATTTATGATCTCAATCAAGATGCTCTTTCCAGAAAAACTCTCCATTGCCGACTGCCTTTGCGTAGGCGGAGAGCCCTTTATTTTCCCCTTGGCCCTTCCCTTAGTTTCAGGCCCTTCCATTTTAGCCGCTGTCATGATATACTCCAAGGAGCTTGAGTCAAAATGGACCTTGCTTTCTGCACTCTTTGCAGCATGGCTTGTGACGTTGTTGATTCTTCTCTCCTCACCCTTCGTTAAAAAATGGCTCGGAGAGAAGGGGCTTTTAGCTCTTGAGCGACTCATGGGATTCCTATTGATCTTAATTGCTGTCAATATGGTCCTCAACGGCTGGAAAATATACTCCTCATAACTGGAAAATGGAAAATAATGTTAAGTTAATCTTGAGCTATGACGGCACCAACTTCTTCGGGTATCAAGAAGCTGAGGCCGGTCCTACGATTGAAAACCAACTCTCGATTGCCCTTGAAAGAATTTTTCAAACCCCCGTCAAGTTCGATGGATGTTCAAGAACCGATCGTGGTGTCCACGCCCATGGGCAAGTGGTCAATTTTTTTCTACCCAAACCTCTCCCTATCTATTCTCTTGTTAGGGCCCTAAATTCACACCTTCCCAAACAAATTCGCATTATTCATGGAGAGATGGTCGAAACAAAGTTCCATGCCACCCTTTCAGCAAAAGCAAAAACTTACCGATACACCATCGATAATGGCCCTGTCCCCTCCCCCTTTTTGCGAACTACTGCTTGGCACATTCATTTACCCCTCGATCTGTCATTGATGCGACAAGCTTGCCCTTACTTAATTGGCAAGCAAGACTTTGCTGCTTTTGCCGCTGAGGGCCACCATGAAGAAACTGTGCGGAATGTCCTGTCAATTACCCTTGAGAAAAAAGACCACGTGATTATCGTGATGATCAAAGGGGAGTCTTTTCTTTACCGTATGGTCAGAGGGATCGTTGGTACTCTTGTCTATGTGGGACTTGGAAAATTCACCCCCGAAGAATGTAAGAAAATCGTGGAGAGTCGAGATAGAAGTCAAGCGGGTCCCTCTGCACCCGCCCATGGTCTCACCCTCTACCACGTTGACTATTAACTTTAGCTTATATATGATTGATCAATGATTACGAGAAATGATCCCTGTTGGTGTGGTAGCAAGCAAAAATGGAAGAAGTGTCATTGGCCCCAAAAAGGTAGTGACGACTCTTTTGAAACCCAAAGAGAAAAATACAAAAAGCAATACGGCATCATCCTCAAAACTGATGAGGAAATTTCTAAAATCCGTAGAGCTTGCCATGAGACCGCAAAATTATTGAAGCTTCTCTTGGGCGAATGCAAAGAAGGCCTCACTACCAATCAACTCGATCAAATAGCCGTTGATTTTTGCAATCAACACGGCTTTATCTCTGCTCCCCTTCATTATGGAAGTCCTCCCTTTCCCAAATCGATTTGCACTTCTCTCAATGACGTGATCTGTCACGGAATTCCCGATGATGTTCCTTTACACAAAGGCGACATCCTCAACATTGACGTTTCTCTAATTGTCAATCATTTCTATGGTGATTGCTCAGCAATGGCCTGTATTGGCCCCATCTCCGATGAAAAACGCCGCGTAGTTGATACTGCTTACGAATGTCTCATGCGATCATTAGAGATTCTTAAGCCGGGCCTTATGCTTCATGAGATTGGCCAGGTGATTGAAGATTATGCTCGAAGTAAGGGATGTTCTGTAGTCAATCAATTCGTCGGTCACGGAGTAGGCATTCGTTTTCACGAACCTCCTCAAGTTGCCCATCATTACAATGACACCGAAATTCCCCTTGCTGAAGGAATGACCTTTACGATTGAGCCAATGATCAATGCCGGGGTCCGATCTGGGGAAATCGATCCGAAAAATGGTTGGACAT
>JAJZEO010000134.1 GCA_021847505.1 bacterium | reverse complement strand
TTGCCGCGCCGCCGTCCGACGGCATCGATTTCATCAAGAAATACAATGCAGGGCGAGCTTTCCTTGGCCGTGCGGAATAAATCCCGCACCCGCGAAGCGCCCACGCCCACAAACATTTCCACAAAATCTGATCCTGAAATAGAGAAGAAAGGAACTCCAGCCTCTCCTGCCACAGCTTTGGCAGTAAGAGTCTTTCCTGTCCCTGGGCGACCAATGAGGAGCACTCCTTTGGGAATTCTGGCCCCTAATCTTCTAAAACGACCTGGATCCTTAAGAAAATCAACAATCTCCTCAAGTTCTTCTTTTGCTTCATCAATCCCCGCAACATCATTAAATGTCACTTTTTGCGAGCTTTTGTGAAGCATCTTCGCTGGAGACTTTCCAAAATTCATGGCAGAGGAACCGCCCCCTTTCACTTGTCTTGAAAAGATGAAGTAGAGCAAAAGTCCTACGAGCAAGATCGGCATGAATGTAAATAAATAACTGAAGTAATTCGGAGCTGGCTCTTCGCTTTTAAAGGTCTTCTCAAGGACTGTTGTGCGTGGTTGATCGGGTGCCTTAAAAGCGAGTCCCTTATTCCCTTCGAACGTCTTCCACTCTTTATCTGCAGAAACAAACCATCGTTGGTATTCATCAGGAGACTTTTGCTCGAGTTCCTTAGTAGAAATCTCTTGGTTATTATAGAACCAAATGACCGAAGCGACCTTATTTCTAGCCTTTGCAAGTTGCAAACTATTTTTCCTGTAATCAGTTGCAATTACATTGAGCTTTTGAATTTGTTCCATATAGGCGCGAACTGAACGCAGATCATAGCATCTAACATCATCTACGGCACCATCTAGCTGACCAGAAACTCGTTCTACTTGAACAAATACTTTATGGTAGGCTGCGAGCCTATCAGTGTATGAGAGCCCCGCATTATTCATGGCTGCTTTAAGCTCACGATCGGCATCACTAAGTTCTTTTTTTAAAACCTCAGAACCAATGCCTAATTGAGGAGAACGATATTCATCGATCAATTGTTCAAGGTTCTTTCCAAATGAACTCAATCCCTCTGGGGATCTCTCATTGCTAAGATTTTTGTATTGACGACGCACTTTTTCTAAAGATAAGGAGTTTGCAGAGTCATTAAGGTATTCTTTGACAATCAAAGCATTGGTGTTATCGGCGGTATCAAAGCTTTTAGGCACAACGACATACCCGTTTGTGGGGATTTTTGCTCCAGAAATCTGAAGATAGTATTGGATCGATGCATAGGCTTCTCGATAAAGCTGGTTATGTTCTAAAGTCGTTTGCTCCTTAAGAAGAGTCAACTCATGGTGTTGATTCAGCAAATTAATGTATCGGTAGCGATCTTTGGCGGTTTCGGTCAAATTCTCTCGAAATTTCCCGGTAAAAGTGACCAAATTATCATTCAAAGCTATTTTGCGATTTTGCCCCTCATCCAGTAGATCAAGATTGATCAGGTGTTCAACCTGGTGGCTAAAAGAAACGGCAGCCATCCGGGTTTCAGAAAGGTTTTGAAATGCCAATACCACCACTAGCCCAATGATAAAAAGTAACAGGAGACCTGGAAATCCCTTCTTACCTTCAGGTTTTTGCCGTTGATCGCGCTTCATAATAAAAAAATCCCTAACAATTTAATTGTCTTATTCATTAATTACACAGAACCATTCTGAAATACAAGCGAATTCCCCGATCAATTGCAAAAAAATGCAAATGACTCAATGAGAGCTTACCATCATTTTACTTAAAGGTCAAAACCCATTTTACATGACCATCTTCCCGATTTATCCCTGTTAAGCACTCTCCAACTAGTTTTCCCTCATTGAAAATAACTGGGATGCGTTCTCGTAAGAAAGCAGGAACTTTATGAAGAGTATACCATTTCTTCAAAGTCACTCCCCACGGAAGTCGTTGTGTGAGAAGGCTAGGTTTTTTCAACTCAAACCCTCCTTCAGGGGCAAAAAAAACCACTTTTCCTTTAACAACCCCTTGCCAACCAACCTCTCCCGTCTCTCCTCTTTCAAAAGAATAATCGACTTTAGACTCTCGTTCTAAATAGATTCCATGATGATCCAAAATTAACCTCTTGGAAGGGCGCCGAATCTCTATTCCCAATTCTTTACTTTCAATCGCAAGACTCATTCTTTCAAGTTCTTCCCTAGAAGCGCAAAGCCCCTGCTCGTCACAAATATCTCGCAGGAAAAACTCGGCCTCTAATCGGCTGATCGCCCGCTGTAGGGGGTAAAAACATCCAATGGGCCCTTCAATTTTTTCACCCCCCGTTTGAGCAAAATGGTCACCTAATAACCTCATCTTTAATCCGAAATTGAGAATATTCTTAGTAATCTCCTTTCCAAATTTCTCCCTTAAAAGAGGGATCAATTCTCCCCTCATCCGAGCTCTTAGATAACGCTCATCCTGGTTCGTTTCATCTTCAAACCAACTAGCACCCCATGTTTTTAACCAATCTCTGATCTCTTCTTTAGAAGTTTCAATAAATGGGCGAATCACCTTCATTGTTCCCCGAGCACTCACAGGCGCAATTCCCCCCCACGTGCGGATAGAAGCCCCCTCAAAAAACCTCTTTAAGATTGTTTCTACCTGATCATCAGCGTGATGACCTAAGAGTAGCCCATCGAAGTTTCCATGTGAATAAACTTCTTGAAAAAGTGCATACCGCTTTTCTCGATACCGATCTTCTAGATTGGACTCACCCGGAGAAATCCCCACAACTCGTTTAAGATGAAAGACCACCCCATGTTTCTGACAAAGCTTCGTCAATGCTTCTACCTCCAAAGCAATTGCTGAGCGGGATTGATGATCTACCGTACAAACTTCAAAAGAAATTTTCTGATAAAGAAGGGCATAAAATAGCCCCATTGAATCAGAACCTCCCGACAATCCCAGTAGATAGTGACCTTTTGAGCTTAGAGTTTTCTCGAAAATTTGTTTGAGTTTATCCTTCATGGCACTATGATAGCAAAAATATTGACAACTGATCAACTGCTATGAAACTGCTCGGCACTATCTTTCCTGTTTACTGGCGTTTTTTGACAAAAACCTTCTTAAAGTATTTTGCAACGTTTACACTTTGCAGTTTTTCCTTTGGAATTCTTATCTACAACGGGAGATTTACCTCATTTATGGCTGCAGGAGTTAGTCCTGGTCAATTGGGTGTATTAGCAGCCTGTTACCTTTTCCGCGTTTTCCCCATAATTATTGGACTAACAACCCTCTTTTCGGCCTTTTTGACAACCTACCAACTCTCCTCTACAGCTGAAATCGTTTCTCTTCGAACGGCGGGACTAAGCCTCCGTCGTATATTGGCTCCTCTTTATTATGCAGCTTCTTTCGTTGTAGTCGCGAACATAGCTTCAGCAAATATCCTAGCACCCTATTTTAGACGAATAGAGTCCAACATCATTGCTGAAAACAAGACGATCAACCCATTAATACTCTTGAGAAAAGAGGCAATTGTCCAAAACGAAAAATACCATATTGAAATGGACTTGTCTGAAGGGGGAACTGTTGCAAAAGAAGTCCTTATTGCTTTTCATGATTCCGAAAAGGGCGGACTTTCAATCTTAACTGCAGATAAATTAGTCTATGACAACAAAGAAATTTCTGGGGAAAATGGATCGCTCATCACACATTTACCCCACCCTAAAGAGGGCTTTCATCATCTTTTCATTGCCAATCAAAAGAAATTTTCCGCATCAAACTCTTTAATCTCTCCCTTGTTTACCTCAAATTCGAAAAGACGTGAAATTTCAGTCAAAGCCACACCCACTTCAGATCTCATTAACATAAGCTCATTTAATGCAAAAAAGGAACTTCTAGAAAGAGCATCGACTTGTTTAATCCCCTTAAGTTTTGGCATCATGGGGATGAGCCTCGGCTTGCTTCATCCCAGACAACTTGAGGAACTACGCTGGTATCTTTTGATCGGGCTTGTACTTCTCTTCTTTTCATCGTTCTTTCAGGCACAACATCTCAAATCTTCCTTGACAACCCTTAGCTTTCTTCTATTTGCCCCCCATGCGGCGCTTATTGGATCAGCTATCCTTTTTCAAAAGATCTATCAAAGAGGGCGTAGTCAGTGATTTATTTTAGATACATTTGCCAAAGATTTTGTAAGAACATTTTGCTAACTCTTACCATTCTCTCTGGCAGTCTCTTTCTCATAGAATTTGCGTTCCACTTTCCTTTTAAATCGAATCAAATCATGCTTCACCACTTAGTAGCCACGTTTTTTAAGTGGTGGGAAATTTTTCTACCCCTATCATTTCTTATTAGCCTTATAAAGACGCTAAGTTCGATGCAAAAAGCGAATGAAGTGATCATGTTAGAAGTTTCTGGTATTTCAAAAGCAAAAATTTCAGCCCCCCTTTTTTTTATTTCATTAGTAGCCTGTATGAGTACATACTTTTGTCACCAATACATTTTACCCAGGACCTCTCCCTGGCTACTTGAAGAGTTGAAATTAAGTCAAAAAATCTCTACTCCAAGCAAATATGAAGTAAGGTTTCTCTCTGATGGAAGTCGGATCATTTATATCCCCTTTCATGAGCAACTGATTAACTTATACTGGATCAAATCACACAACGAAATCTGGCATTGCGAACAAATTTCCTTTGAGGGGGAATCGCCTATAGGCATGTTTGTTGACAAAATGCAGAAAAACCCTGCCGGTCAATTTCTGAAAACAGCCTCCTATCACAAATTTGCGCTACCTCCCTCATTTCTCAAAGCAAAACCTAAAGTGGAGAGGAGTAGCTGCCCCTCCATTGGAACCTTATTTAATCTATTAACCGAACACACTCTCTCTTTGACCTCTGATAAAGGTTATGTCTATTCCCTCCTTTGCTATAAAATGATCAATCCCTGGTTCCCCACTATGGTAGTTACAGGATTTTTGCCCTTTTTGCTCCCCTTTCAAAAACGGCGTAGGACAACAAATTTATACCTAATTGGCACCCTTTGTTTTTTTCTTTTTCATACCCTCATTAAAGCTTGCATCATTCTCGCTGAACATTATGTTGTCTCCCCTCTACTCACAATTATTTTGCTGCCCCTTTTATTACAGGGCGTGCTATCTTTCAGATTGAAAAATCTATTGATTAACAGGTGAAATGATGAAGACAGCGGATGCAAAAAAGAGCTATCAAAATCTTAAAGGAATGGGGCTAACTGGAGCTCATTTACGCTCGATTGTTTACCTCCTTGATCTTGACCAAGAAACATGCATGCCAAGCGCAGGAATCGGCTATCGTGCCGATTTAAGAAAGCTGGTCAGTGAACTTAGACATAAACAAATGACCTCAAAAAAACTGAAAAGTGCTCTGGAATCTCTTTGTTCTTTAGATGGAGAGGGCAAATATGCCGAACAGCTGACTGATGAGCAAAAAGCTTCCGTGAGAGAGTTCCGCCGCGATTATTTGCGCGATAACAAACTGACGGCCTCCTTTATCCGTAAAATGTCCGATGCTACAACACACGCCCTTGACGCCTGGAAAATAGCCAAACAAAATAATCACTTTCGGACCTTTGCACCCCACCTAAAAGAGATCGTTAAACTATCACAAAAGAAAGCCGAGCTGATTGGCTATAAAGAACACCCTTACGACGCCCTCCTCGATGAATACGAACCCGGCACTACCGTTAGCTTCATTGACAAGGTCTTTTCAGAACTCAGAGAAAAGCTCATCTTCATCGTCAATAAACGAAAAACCATGAAGTCAAATCAAATAGACACCTCATTTTTCACTAAAAGCCACTTCCCCCTCTCCCATCAAAAAGAGCTATGCACCCAAATTGTAAAGCAAATGGGGCTTCCCCAAGAAAATTTCAACCTTTCTGAGACGGCACACCCCTTTTGCTCAGCCCTTTGCCCTCAAGATATACGATTGACAACACATTATGACATGAGTGACTTTCGAAAAGCTTATTTTGCAGCAATTCACGAAGCCGGACATGGCCTCTATGAACACAACCTCCCCATGGAGCATCTAGGCACTCCTCTTGCTGAGGCCGCCTCACACGCCATCCATGAAAGTCAATCCCGCTTTTGGGAATGCTTCATTGGCCATTCCCCTGCTTTCTGGAGAAATCAATACCCAAAGGTAAAAGAGCTTTTCCCAGGCGCTTTTGATTCTATCTCCCTTGACCATTTTGTTCAGTCAATCAACACAGTAAATCCCTCATTAATCAGAATCCATTCGGATGAAGTCACTTATGGACTTCACGTCATTCTCCGGTATGAAATTGAAAAAGGACTGATCGACGGCTCTATTCAAGTTAAGGATATTCCTAAGCTTTGGAATACTATGATGAAAGAAATGGTCGGCGTCGCACCCCCTTCTGATAAGGAAGGATGCTTACAAGATATCCACTGGTCGCTGGGCGCAATTGGCTACTTTCCTTCCTATGCACTGGGCAATCTTTATGCAGGCGCCCTTTTTGTCCACATGATTAAAACCCATACCAACTGGGAGCAAAAAGCCGCATCAGGAGACTTTATCTTCATCAAAGACTACTTAAAAGACAAAATCCACCGACACGGCCGCCGATATACACCCATTGAGCTGATCGAGAAAGCCACCGCAAAGAAATTCTCCTCCGCGGACTATATTTCCTATTTAGAAACTAAGTACGTGAGCTAACCGACCAGATTACAATGAACCTATTAGAGTGGTCCTGTCTTACTATCAAATGGTCCCAATTTACCCGTCGGGTCATTAGGACGACTCAATGGCGCTGACCTAGTAAATGGGTTTACAGTCGCACCAAGGTCACCACTCTTCGTAGGACTTCCGTGTTCTTCATAATCGCCCCAATCACCATCATCATCTTCCGCTTTACGTTCCATTTCGACTTTTGCCACAGGCTTTGTAATGGTGATCCTTCCAGCTGACTTTAGAACTTCACCAAGGTCCCCAACACAAGATATCAGTGCTTCTCGCACACTTGTAGGAACGGATTCGTCTTCATTGAGAAGTTTTGCATCTATCAAGTCTTTAACGGCCTGCGCATCTACTAAAGCTGCAGCAGAAGCTTGACCATCGCATTTACTTGCTAAAAGCCGTAATGCGCCATTGTTATTTTGCCCAACGAGACTAAGCCTCGCAAATACATCATCGAAAGTTGGTGAACTACGATCTGCTGCAACTGCTGAACTACTTTCCATAAAGATCCTTTTGTTTATCCGTTAAGGAAATTTAAAGTTTACAGAAAAAACTTTTTTTTATGCAATAATTTTATAGTGTTTAAATTACGATTGATACCCCAAGGGGTCGCTTCAGATTTTTGTCAGCGTAGCGATGGCGAAGCAGGCCCCTGTTGAAGA
>JAJZEO010000070.1 GCA_021847505.1 bacterium | reverse complement strand
TAGCTTTGACGGGGTCCTATCTAGTCCTACGTTCCCTTCACACTCAAGATGATAGAGGAAAAGAGCACCTTAAACTCTGCAGTTTGAAACGTCTCTATTCTATTTCTGATTTTCTTGTAGGCTGCTGCACCATGGCCCGCGTTTCTAAACTCACCACAAAACGGATGCTTTTTGACTCATCCCTTCTTCAGGATTTAAGTTGTGCAAGAATGGTTGATCTCTATAAGCAACTTAGCACAGCCTACAGCGCAGCTCACTTATCCCCTACTACATTCCACAGACAAATTCTTGCCCAGTACCCTAAAGCAACATACGACCTTACTTATGTAAAACTACTTCTGGTTTTTGTTCGACCTTCATCTCTTAGGGAAGTGCATGCTCTTTGGGAATTAGCCGTTCCTTATTTATTCCCCACTACCGCGCCTCCAGAATTTCAGGTTGTAAGAGTTAGCGCCATAGGTGCAGGCCAGGTAAGACCTAACATTAATATCGTTGACGTTAACCAAAAATTTAGGAATCTCCTTGCAATTGTTGACGAAGTTGTTGATGCTGAAGGCCATCCACTGCTTGCTTTAAAGAAACTTGTTTTAAGGGCTCTTAGATTAACTATCGCTCATCACTACACCCAGTACTATAAAGTGAGTCAACTGGAGGATATCGCCCCCATTCTTGCTATTCTAGAGAAAGTTCTCGAACTTCACCTTCATCATCCCGATGAGTTCAACCTAGAAATTGCAAACCTATTTCAAGAGATTAAAAACGGTGAAAATTCTGCCTTGAACACTAGGCGGCTACTTTCTCTTTATGGCGGCCCTCTTCAATACACTAAAATGGTTAGATCTCAAATGTTTGGAGTGTTTGGAGCCATGATTCCCATTTATGCATTGGAAGTCGGCATGCCTAACCCAAGTCCAGGTGACATCCGCCAACTCCAAACAATGAGTCTAGCCTTACACCATCTGACATCTTCCCCCTTTCCCGATCAAATATCGATTAAGGAGCTTGTACAACAACACCATTGTGACCTCTCCATTTCGTCCCTCCATCGATCTCATGAAGCCTTAGTTGAACAAACTAAGCAAGAGGGTCTAAAGCTTCAAGAGGAGCTCCAAGCCAAAATTACCAAAGCTGAGGCACAACTTGAAAAAGCCCGGGCTCTTCACGCCAAAGAAAGGGAGCAACAGAAAGCCGACAGGGAGCAACAGAAAGCCGACTATGCTAGAGAAAAAACAGTCCTTAAAAAGACTCTAGCTGGTCTTGAGGGAAAAATTCGGGAATTGGAACAGGCAATTGAGGGCACAACTAAACAGCTTACCACTTCTCAAGAAGAGACGGCCCAACTTCGTCTTAAAGCAGCTTCAGATGGCGCTGAACTTGCAAGACTTAGCCGTGAAACAGCTTTTTCTCGCCTTCACTTTGCTCTTGATGGACATGATCAAGAGGGGCTTGTCGATTCGCTCACTTGCGGAATTTCCCTTACAGTCCCTAAAGATCCTGTCACCTTTACTGAAAGAGCTAGAAAGAAGTATCATTTAGAAGCCGTACAAATTGCCGATCGTCATGTAGCTATAGATTACCTAAAAAGACAACAAGCATCTGAAGATGAGATAAAAGCATCCATCATTCCCGTTCCCTTCTTTTCAAGTCTAATAGGAAGATTAGAAAGCGCATCACCGAAACGAGTTCTTCATTCAGGAGAAAATGTCCAGCCTATTTTAGCAGCGCTTGATGACATTTCTACAATGGCTGAGCCCCTCATCGTCAAATGTCGATCTCTACCACTTTCTCACACCTTAAATGATAGGCTTTCTGATATTGAGAGGGAGCTCGCTCCTGATGGTCAACTTACCACAAAAAGACTATTGCGAGCCAAAATCAGGATGGACCTTCAAGGAGCTACAAGCTTCGAACATATCATTCACCACTTGCGTGTCGTTGCAGAAAGCTCTTTGAAATTAATTCTCTTAACAGGAGGACAAGCTGTCATCATGCAAGCCCCCTCTGGGCAAGGCCCTTTAAGGGATAGTCACAAATTATGCACCTTGATGCGGGCTGCAGCCAGACATCTTAGCTTAGGCGACCGGTTCGAGGCAAGAATTGCTGGATTTGAAAGGGTCGGGATGGAATACCATCGCTCTGAATACCATCCACGCCCAGGCGTACAAGCAACTGTCTACCAGTTATGCGCTTCAATCACTGACGTCTTGGCTCGGGATCCCTCTGAAGATGACAAAGCAGCACTAATAGCTTCTTCTGAACAACTGATCCCCGAAATGACTGGTCTTCTAGAAACGGTGAGAGAGCTACTCACAATTACCAAGGCTAAACTAAAACTGTAAGGGAGTCTTGAACTCCCCCAGTCACCTGGACCTTACCATTACGGTAAAGGATGTCGAACTCAAGACGAAGGCCAAATTCCCCGGGGAAGTAGAGAGCCGGCTCTACCGAGTAACAGGTATTGTCGATTAACTCCCTTTCATCCATGGTTTCAAAGCTATCTAAATTAGCGCCATTTCCATGCAGTTGCCCTGTGATGTTATGGCCCAACCGATGCAGGATGTTATCTTTATATCCACGCTCTTCTAAATACTCTCTCACTAAGCGGTCAACATCACAACCACGCACCGTTTCATTCATTTCAATCATTTCGACTGCCATGCGCTGGGCCTCACGCACAACCTCAAAAGCAGCCTGTTGCTTTTCAGTTGGTTTTTCTGTGCAGGCAACCCGAGTGATATCGCCATAGACCCCATGTTCTCCACGCCTTTTGCACCAAAGGTCAATCAACAGAAAATCACCTCTCTTAATGGGCGCCCCCCTCCCTTTGGGCATATAATGGGGATTTGCTGAGTTAGCTCCCCTAGCCACAATAGGTGAATGGTCAGTGATGCACCCCGCATCGGTGAATCGATTGAGAATAAATTCTTGGACATCCCCCTCGTAGAGGAGCTTGCCTTGGAGAAGCTCACCTCGAACAAATTCAAAGGCCTTATCGGCTGTCTTCGATACCACATCTGCTGCCTCTAGGTGCGCTTTGATTTGCTCCTCCGACAAGACACTGGTAAATCTCTGTAATAGCTTGCCTGATGAAATAATCTCAATCCCCAATCCCTGCAGCATCGTAAAGGTTCCCGCATCCACTTTAGAAATCACGGGGATTTCACTCGAAACTTCCATGGCAATTTTTTTGCCCAAAGTTTTTCTTAAAACCTCTTTAAGCTCATCCTGGGTTCTATAGACTAAGCTATCCCCTTCAAGGAAGTCTAAAGCGTTTTTTTCGATGGCATGAACTACTTTTACTGGCTTTCCCTCTCTCGGTATCCAGTAAAATACGCGACGAGTCACATGGGCATCTCTTGGAAATTTAAGCAGTTCCCACATTAAATCATTGGTGTGATGAAAATCATAAAGGGCCCACCCATCGAGGTTTTCTTGATTGATGAGACGCTGGATTAATGATATAGACATTGAATAATACTCGAAGCTGCAATGGTTCTAGGTAATGTAAAAGGCTCCTCCAGCACACTTAATAGAAAGGGAATGCTCTCGCGCGAGCCCACGTGCCCTACCGCTTCCAAAATTGAAATTTTTTTATCCCAATCTACCTTCCAAAAGGCTTCTTCAAGAACTTTAGCGGTCCTTTTCTCTCCTCCATAGAAGGCTAAAGCAAGAGCCGCTTGAACACGCACGGTTTGATCTTCATCATCAAGTAATTCTCTGACAATGTCAACAGAAGCCATTTCCCCTTCTTCAATGAAGAAGACAGCAGCGGATCCCACAACACCCCAAACCTGTCCTTGAAGATAGGATTTGGCAATTTCTTTTAGATCTGAAATCCCAGCAATAGCTAATGCGTTGAGAATTTTTAGACGAGAAAGTTGATCGACCATTTCTGGATACCGTTGCACATTCGGCATATGACGAACTTTGCTGGGTAATATTTGGGTAAAGCAGGGGTAAATCCCTTCACTCAACATAATTTTTTCACTTCGATCAACTAAAAATGATCGCAAAAAAGTGCCGGCTATTTGAGGCTGAATCCCTTGTTCAAGCATTTTATAAGCCAAGTTAGCTTTGGCATATTTATCCAATGCTTGGTTAAAACAACTTTCAAGAATGGGGGCTGTAAAAGTGCCACCAGCACCTAGCACACTTGCTGCAAACCGAGAAGCATTCAAGTTCTTTGAGAGAATCCACTTCACCAATTCTTCTTTCGCATATTCGGTGTCGACTTTCAATAAAACCCAGTCTGACATGATTGCCACTTCAGGGTTTAAATCTCTGGAGAGTTCTTTTAACTTCTCTTTAATCGATGAAAATACCGAAACATCAAAATTGATCGAACCCAACATGGCTAGCATTCGGGTACGGACACTTGGAGACGAATCAGATAGTAAGGGCAACAAGAGCCCAATCAGCGGTTTTTTTTCAAAATGATCGACAAGGACAACAGCTAGCTCACGAAAGCCCGCCCGCTTACTTTGTAAAAGGGATACTAACTCCTCTTTGGACAGATCATCATGGAGCATCACAAGTGATTGAATCGCTGCTTGCTTTTCCTCGTGAGAAATCGCACGGCTAGCTACCATCTCTTTCAAATCAATAGCCGCCTCTTTTAAACGCATTTTACCTACAGCAGCAATCACTTCTTTCCTAACAAACCAGTTTCTTTCTTCCTGTAGAAGTCTGAGAATCTCTTTTTGCAATATGCTATCATTGTAGTAACAGGCCAATTGAATCGCGACCCCACGAATATAGGCATTCGAAGATTGCATTCCGTCTCTAATCAGTTGCACAGCACGTGCATCTTGAGTTAAGTAAGCTCCGATTAGAGAAGCTAAGATCCCCATCTCCGAATCTTTTTCTCTTTGGGAGAGTATGCCCCAAGACAATGATTCTAAAAGATCAAAGTTTTTTCCCAGTTCATTGCCAAGACATTCCCTCTTAAATACCTCAAGAGCCTTTTCGCATTCCCCTCCTTCAGAAAGAGTACGAATATAGAGCGATTTTAAACGAGTGGACTCGGGAAAAATCTTGATGGCCAGTTCACAAGAGTTTTTGGCTCCTTCATAATCTTTCACCAACAAGAAGGAAACCACTTTACTCGCAAAGTCCCCTTCTGTCGAAACGAACTCAGAGTGAAGTGTCCCCACATAAAATAGAAGACAGGAAACCGCCACGGGCCATTTTTTCATTTTATCCCTTTAGCTCCCAGTTTCCCCCCTCCCAGCACATGAAAGTGCAAATGAGGTACAGTTTGACCCGCCTGTGATCCATGATTAGTAAGCACACGATAGGAATCTTCAATGCCTAGCTTTACTGTCATTGACTTAATCACATCAAAAATTTTACCCAACAAATAGTAGTCGGAGGACTCTAGCTCATGAATGGAAGGGATAACTTTTTTTGTAATCACGAGGAAATGAATAGGAGCCTGCGGATACTTATCATCAATACAAATCACTTCTTCATCTTCATAGTGAATATGGGAAGGAAGTTCGCGCTTGATAATTTTCTCAAAGATCGTCGCCATATTATTTCTTTCCTCCTAGCGCAAGCTTCAAAGCCTTAATCGCATCTTCTTTCGTATTCCAAACAGAGATAAACCGACCTTTGTGGCAAAAGATGGCCCCATCAATACCGCTGATTTCTTCTAAGTCACGCCCCAAGCGCCCTGCCCACTTTTCGGGAAGAGGACGACGCACTTCCATTCTTTTCTCATAGGAAGGAGGGATTCCCCGAAGCTTCCAATGATCTCCCGTAGGCATAATCACAAACTCTGCTGGATGCTTCTCTCCCCCTAACTCAAAAAAGGACTCGAGCCAAGGCATTGGTTTTTCAAAAACCAGACACTCTGTCATCGTATCCATCACTTCTTTGATTTTAGTTTTGCAACTTGCCATATAGTCGAATTTATTCATAATCCGCTCTAAATGATCGAGTACAAAATCAAGGGCATCGGAGAACCCTTCTTCTAACTCAGGATCTGAAGCCTCATGAGAAGCTGGCACAAACGCTGATATGATTTGGGAAAAGGTGGCGAATCCATACTTGGGCTCACTTAAACCATTATCAATTTGATCGATCCCATGAACTAAGGAACGATTCAGATAATCGAACTGATCAAACGTGATGATTTTTTCATTCTTAAGGTATTCAAGAATCATGCCTGCGCTGCTCAATTGACCATGATATTCGGCTTGATGATGATCAAATCGCCGTAGATTAGGATTGTAGATTCCTCCGACATCACAGACAAAATCACAATTCTCTAGTCTACCCACGTCCCGTGTTCGAACGATTTTATCTCTATCGATCAGTGAAAAGAATAGGAGAAGAGCACATGCAGTCACTTCATCCGCATGAAATGTCCCACTGTGAGTACCAAAACTTCTAGGAACCTTCCCAATCGGTGTGGTCATAATTCCCCCCTAAACCTGGCCATGATACTTCAAATACTCTTATGTGACAAGAGATCTCTTGCCCCAAATCCCCTTGCCCCTGCCCCTGCCTTTGCCCTTGCCTAAAAAATTGCTCACTTTATCTGAAAGATGATGGTGGTTTATTTTGCAGATAAACCAACTTTTGTGTTCGTTGATTCGTGCTCCTCTAACCCGAATAAACGCTGTCTATTTTCTTCGTCTAACTCGCCAAGCCCATTAAATGTTCTATGAATACCGTCTGTAATTAAAAATCCACCGGCCCATTTTGCACCAGGTATTGGAAGGATACAAATGAGGGCACCAACTAACATTTCTACGCCTCCAAGTACGAGATTCGCAGGAAGATCATCTCCCTCGACTTCACTACCTATAAAGGCCACAAGTTGTTTTAACTTGAAGATCTCCACCTTCGAAAAACGCTTTCCAGCACAGCTTACTAAAAGCCCAATGCTTCTCTCAGGCCTGCATTGAAGTGATAGCATAGAAAGTGAAGAGTAAAACGATCGATTCTGACTTTTTTCTTCGCCAAAACGATGATGATAATGGGCATATAGTTGATTCAAAAGTTGTCTGGCTTGAGTCAAGTTTGTTGTCTCTAGATTGTCAAAAAAGGATAGTATTTGGAATGTGTCCTGATTATCTATTGCTTCAATGAGCCTCTCCAAGGGCGAAGCACACAGCGTTATCCATGACATCAAAGCTATGAATACAGAATGCTGCAAACGCATCACTTCACCATCTCAATAAAGAAGTAAACAAAGATCAGAAGTCCCCATGTATAGCCCCACATAACCTTCTTATTATTTGTCTTCCACGCATGGACTAGCTTTTTCAAGCCTGGAGGGAGAAGGGCTGCATAGATGGCTAAGATGATCACCGGCTCCAGGATTTCAAACCCGGTTGGCTACTTATTTCCCTCATAGGCGCTAGCGAAGCGAGCAAAATTTAAACGATCACGACGAAGCTAAGGGT
>JAJZEO010000009.1 GCA_021847505.1 bacterium | reverse complement strand
AGTTGTGGAAGGTGGTGAACCACCTCCTGCACTGCTGGAGTACTTTTGCCCACCCCATCCACACCTTTTCCACGGGAATGCCTACCTCGCAATTGATCAAGACCCCTTTACAGCAAAGCCGCCAGACAACCTTATTTGCTCTCGTAATGGAATTAGACATGATCTTGTTCTGGATACTAGAAGTTCCGAGAGAGCTTATCGAGACGAGGCTGGACGCCCTTGGTTCTTTATCACAACTAGTGATGGTCGCCACATTATTTACAGCTCTCTATGCCTACTCACCGAAAAAGTTTCTAAACCCCATCTGGACAAACAACAACCAAGTGCATCCCTGGTGCGTACGCTGCAAGGCACGTATACAAATATCGAAAACCCTAAAGATCATCCTATATTTGTATTTACGGAAAAAGACGGCCAACTCTATATGCGAGAAGAACCAGACATGCGTGACTTTCCCTGTCTCTACATTCCCGATGATGAAGGTGGGGCGTGGGTCCACAGCAATCCCGAGGGCGGAAAAATCAAAATCCGCTTTCCGACCAACCCTGATGAAGAGTTCCTTACCATCATGGATGTGAGTACAGGTCTCCGGCTACCCCCCTTTCATAGCAGAAGAATCCCAACTTAAGAAATTGTTTTTCTTAATCCCCTTATTTTTAAACTATAAGTGAAATTTCTTCACGACAAGTATAATGGAATAAAAAAGGAAAATTCATATGAAATCAGAAAATCCAATTTCACAAAATGACCCTTCTCTTCCTGTTCCCCCTGACCCCCCTTTTACTCAACAAAATACCCTACAATACCTACAAACCGTACAAACATGGCTTACAAATCAGAGTTCCGCTAATTTGTTAAACCCGGAACAAGCCTACTTTGCTCATGATATATTTTTACTTAGAACCTCTTCAAATATAGCTAGTTGGACGGATGTAGAGCAAGCGTTTTTGGCTTATGATCTTGCAAGCCTTCAATACTTGACAAGTGCAACAACAGACACTAAGTTATTATGGCAATACATACAACATGTCAATTCCGTCCAAGTAAATGGAAAGGCAAATAATTTTTCATCGACTGTTGATGCCATGGCAAAAGCAATGAGCAACAACAGCTCTTATCTAGTTGCCCTGGAAACTCTTATAGACAGCACATCTGCTGTTTTGCAGCAAATTGAAGCAGAGAATAACTACCTCAATCAATTAAGCACAAAACTTGCCTCTCTTCAAAATCCTCCGCAAGATCCAGAATTAAAAAGTCGTTTACAGTCTCAACTCAATCAAATCCAAATACAAATGTCTCAACAAATTGTTAGTTTCAAAACGACGACAAACTTCTCTTTCACTCAAGTCATCGAAAATGCCTCTCAAGCCATTGATGCAGAAGTTAGTTCTATGCAAAAATTGTTTGCTGATTTTGATAAATTAGGTGCGGACCCCTCTGTTACCTCTTCTATTATAGAAAGTGAAGCGAATGCTATTCCTGCAACACTCCCCCCTTCTTTACAACTGACCCAACAACTAGCAAACTTTAAAAGCAATTTAGATAGCGATCATAGTCAACTTGAATCTATTGAAGGACAATTTCCAGGATCTTCCACACCTCAATTACCTACTACTTTCACTGCAGATACTTGTATCACTTACATCAACGAAGTACAGCAGTATCTAGGTGTAGAATGGCAAACTCAGAAAGTCACTGAAGGTGAATTTAATGTCATGTGGAACTTTTTAATCCTAGCAATGCAAGACTGGAACAAGGGAAGAGTACCCATGCAACCTGCCTCCTATTGGGAGAATATTTGCGAAATGATAGACCACGTCATTGTCAATCCATCCGCAACCATGCAGCAGGCGATTACAACATTATCCAAATTCCAAAGCCAATATAACGCTGTCTATTCGCAAATCACGGGTATGATTAATATGCAGACAGCCTCCTCAAATCGAGCGACTCAAGATATCACTATCTGCAATACAATTATCTCAAAAGTTCCTGCAGCTCAGTCAGCAGTCCAAGCAGATATGACACAAATCAAAACTGTCCAGTCAACACTTAGTGCGCTTTCTGATTCTATTCAAACGCTCATAAAGTATACAACCACTCTCTCTCTAAGCAATCAACAGATACAAAGTTTGTTCAATGATATGGCCAGTGATCCTTCTAAAGAAGCTGGCGATCTTAACCAGATGCAGAACATTCTTTTGAATACACCCGAGACTATTAGTAATACCCCAGCGGCTGTGCAGGCGGCCTTTTCTACCGTGAAAAACGGCGTAACTTCTGCTCAAAACTCCTTGACTACTATAGAAAACGATTTGATCACAATAAAAACAAATAACCACCTCCTTCCTAACAATTTACCCAGTGGTCAAATGTATCTAGATACTAACTATCTCGATCGTTTGTTTAACATGTCGGATCCTACCACTGCGATCAATAACTATTTGGCTAGTTTGAAATCAGCCAATATCGCCATGATCGATATCCCTTTTGCCCAACTTTGCGATGTCAATATTCTAGCTACAGGTTCTGGAACGCTCAATCCCCAAGATACAGCAGGACTATGGATCCAGAAAAATGCTTCAAAGTTTGCCACATTCAAACAGCTTGCCAATGCACAAGGATTTACATTAGATCTTTCCTTTGGAGGAGAAGATGGAACGGCCACGAGTTGGAAACTCCCTGATGGTGATCCTGCAACTATTGGAACGAATCTAGCAACTTGGATGAAAACCATGGGATTTAGTTCCGCAGATTTTGACGTCGAATTAGGAGGTTTTGGTACAGTCAATGATCCTGTTGCTCTACAAACTTTTTTCCAATCTCTTCATGATAATCTCTCAAAATGGTCAACCCCAGGCTCTGTCATTTTAACTTGTTTAGGTTCTGTTTCTGATGGCCCCGATCCTGGTGACACTGAAAAAGGTAAATCCCTCCTTCATCGCCTATTTTATGATGCCAATGGAGCGCCTATCTTTAACAATCTTTTCGATGGTCTGAATATTATGTCCTATTCTATGACAGATTACTACCTAGATGCAGTGTCTGGTGAGTATGGTGGAGCAGAAGGATGGCTCGATGTCGTCTGTGAAAAGGAATCTAAAACAGGGAAACTCCTCTATCCTCAATATGCAGCTAAGATTCATTATGGATTTGAAGATGCTGTCCCCTATACAGCAGGACACAACCCCATTTATGCTCCCTCTAATGGTATAGCAGCTGCCTACCAATATGAAAAGCTCCTTACTGATCTCGGTCAAGACGGTTATCCAAATAACTTAGGGGGGATCTTTTTCTGGCCCGACTATATCCAATCAGGTATGCCCGACACAACTTTTGAGAACGATTTGTACAAAGAACTCAATCGATGGAACCAACTCAATAATTGGCCCTCATCATAACTCTATTAATCTAGATACAAAAGAAGGCTCTTCAGATAATCGCTTTCGGGGTGATAAATATTGATCGGATGGTCAATTCCCATTACATGACGTCCTATGATTTTGACTTCCCTTTTTGCCTCACAGGCAGCTTGAAAGAGCATCTCTCGAAACATTGACTCATCAACGTAGTAAGAGCAACTACATGTTAATAATAGGGACTGCTTGGGCATCTTCTCCATCGCTAATCGATTGATCGCTCGATAACCATTAATGGCACTGGGAATATCTTTCTTTTTCTTTGCAAATGCAGGAGGATCTAAGATCACAAAATCGTATTCCAGCTCTTCTTTAGACAAAAACTGAAATACATCTTGGCAAATCGCTCGATGATTCGCCCTTTCAAATCGATTCAAATCCATATGATCATTGATGGCCGAGACTGCCCGCTCCGAGATATCGATTGAATCGACCCTTACTGCTCCCCCTTTCAAGGCATAAAGGGAAAATCCCCCCGTGTAGGCGAACGCATTCAAGACCTTTCTTCCCGAGCCGTATTTCAAGACAAGCTCACGCATGGGTCGTTGATCGAGAAAAAAACCTGTCTTTTGCCCATGGCGCCAATCGATAAGAAACTTCAAGCCATTTTCGATAATCGGGATTTGTCCTCTATCCTCTCCCCAAAGAACACCCACCTGATCTTGTAGCGACTCTTCTTTTCGGGATCCCCCTGTCGATTTTTCATAGAGAGCTTGGCACTTTCCCGTTTTGGCAAGAGTTTCCCCCACCAAAGTTTTCAACCGATCCATGCCTAATGTACCACTTTGTAGCACCAAGGCATCATCATACTTATCGATAATCAATCCTGGGAGCCTGTCCCCTTCCCCATTGACCAACCGATAAGCATTAATTTCAGGATTTTGAAGAAGCTTTTCTCGAAGCTGAATTGCGCTGAGAAGGTTTTCCCGAATCGCCATCATCGGATCACTTTTGCCAAACGAGACGATCCTGCCTGACAAACTGATTTTGCTATGAAAATAGGCATAACCAAGAAGTTGCTTACCCCATGTCAAGACAGGACAAACCTGCCCCTCTTCAAAATCATCCGGGTAAGCCTCGATCGCTCCCGAAAAGATCCACGGATGGCGATGCTCAAAAAACTTTTCCCGCCCTTTTTTTAAAATCACACCTTGTTTCATGGGCAGCAATTCTAGCAAAAAAAATCTCCCCTTGCAATAAATCTTTCAACGTAAGTAGACTCTTTGAAAGTTTAGATACCCAAAATTAAACACCAGGGGTGCCAGAATTTCTGGCTGAGAGAGTCCCTTAGAGACGACCGAGGTCGTCTCTTAGACCTGATCCGGGTAGTGCCGGCGGAGGAAGTGTGAAGAAGCGTCAACTATTAAATACCTGCTTGGGAAATCTTTTTGAGCATTATGATACGGCTCTTTTTGCGTTTCTCTCCCCCTTTTTAGCCCCCTTGATTTTTCCTAAGCATGATCCCGTCGTTGCTTTGATTTTGACCTATGCTTTGATTCCCTTAGGGATGATTGCAAGACCGCTCGGATCGATTGTCTTCGGGTTTATCGGCGACGTTTATGGGAGACGCCAAGCCCTCTTTCTTTCCTTAGCAGGGATGTCGGCTGTTTCAGCATGCATCGCATTTTCTCCTACTTATCTTCAAGCAGGCCTTTTATCCCCCGTCCTCTTCTGCATCGGCAGAGTGTTGCAAAACTTTCTGGCTTCTGGGGAATCCATGGGAGGAGCCATCTTCCTTTTGGAAAACTCTCCTCCTAAACACCACGACTTTTTGAGCAGCCTCTACAACTCAACCACTCTGGGGGGTTATCTTTTGGCCTCATTAGGGGTCTTTACGATCGGCTACTATCATGTGACCGATCCAGGTTGGCGCATTCTTTACCTCCTTGGCTCTATCACAGCGTTGTTTGGAGCACTGATGCGCATCGCTCCCTCAACTCCACCCTCCAGCGTCACGCTATCTGAAACTCTTACTCGATTAAAGTCCCTTTTTTGGACCTACAAAAAGCCTCTATTTTTTATCACCATCTGTTCTGGCTTTGCTTATGCAACCTACTCTGTAGCCCTGATCTTGATGAATGGCTTTGTCCCCCTCATCACGAATCATACTAAAACAGAAATTATGAAAGTGAACACCTACCTACTCATCCTAGACTTATGCGCCCTCCCTTTTTTCGGATGGATTGCCTCTAAAGTGGCCCGTGAAAAATTGATGATTGGTGCCTGTTTAGGTGTTGCACTCTTTTCTATACCACTCTTTTCCTTATTGCAGGGTGCGACATTGACCACTGTCATCTTTGTTAGATGCGTATTTGTGCTGCTCGGTGTTGCATTCTTTGCCCCATTTCATGCTTGGGCAGGAGGCTTAGTTCCCTCTAACTACAGGTACGGTGTGATTTCGCTCGGATACGCTTTAGGTTCTCAACTTATTGGAAGTCCCACTGCGGCACTCTCTCTCTGGTGCTTTCAGAAGACCGGGAACGTTTCGAGTATTGCCTGGTACTGGATAGTTCTTTCACTGGCCACAGCCATCACTTTATATCTCACATCACTCCCAAAGAAGAGGCCTGTTCATGATTAATATTCAGGATTCTTTGAATAGTAGCTTCTGGGGGGTCTTAAGAGGTTTAGCCGTTCAACCAGTTGTTTTTCCGCTTGGGGCGATTAAAGTCCACCAACAACTCTCTAAGGAGCCACAAAACGCCGCAAGCATTGCAAAAAAACTCTACCAAGAAGGCGGCTTTAGAAGGTTTTATCTAGGAATTTCCCCTGAACTAGTCAAGGTTTCTACCAAACAATTTTGGTGCTGGCCCATGATCACGGGAGTTCCCCGCTTTTTAAATCGCTTTCGACTCAATGATATAGAGAAACAGTTAATCACGGGTCTATTGGTTTCTACGACTGATGCCCTTATCGCTACCTCCCTAGAATCCCGAAAAGTCAATACCATTTCGTCAGGCAAATCGCAAAAGCTAAGTTTTAAAGTTTATAAGGAAGGGTGGCAAGGATTTGGAATCCATTGGACAAAGCTCTCGGTTAGTTGGACCGCATTTCTCACAGCGCAACAATACCTCAGAAGTAGAGCCAAGAGCCCTACAGAAACTACCCTTCCGTTGAGAAAACTCGCCGTGATAGGTACACAGGTTGCCATCTTCGTCACCGTCATCAGTGCCCCCCTTGACCTTGCAACAACCAGGAAACTTGTAAAAAACGAAAAAGTCTCCTTATCGCGCCACCTTTTCCGAGGCTCCCCACTAAACGGCCTTGCTTTAATCATTCAAAATATCACTTCAGTGATTCTTCTCGATTGGCTCCAGCAACATTAACTGCTCAAGATAGTCAAGATTCCAACGAGTAAGTTTTGCTCCTCTTGACTTTGATATACCACTCTTGGTTGTATAGCCAATCGTAGCAATCGCTTTGCTTAAACGCAATAATGGCATGATCTGATCATAGCGAGGGAGAGGTCGAATGCTTTTATATCCCTCTAAAAAAGGTGTTTTAGAACCAGGAAAGAATGCCCATTCTCCATGTTCCATGCTGCAAAAATCTTCCTCAGCAAAGCTCGCCCTTGCCCCAGCCCAATCAATAATTCCCTGAAGCTTTTCCTCATCATCGACAATGATATTTCCCGGACGGTAATCCCGATGAACTATACAAGGTCCATCGACATTCGCTAATAGATCGACGTGTGCTTTGTAATAGCGTTCACATTGTTTAATTAAATTAATAGAAAGAGCCTCACGACACTCTTGCAGCCCCTCCTCAAACTTCAAGCTAAAATAGATTCTAGGATCGTTATACAAATCTCCTTTCATAGGATCACCATATCCTGAATATCGCTCTAGATGGATCACCGCCAATTTTTGTCCCAGATCAAATGCAAGCTCTCCACCAAACTCCCCTGATTTAAGAAGATGACCTGGTAGGCATTCCATCAAAATGGCTCCCGGAAGATCTTTTTCCGGAGGCACTACTTTAATAACCTTGGGGACAGGTAACTTTCCTGCAAAGTAGTTAAGAAAATGGACTTCACGCAAATAATCATGAACCCGATCGCTGATTTTTAAAATCAAGCAAACTCCGTCATTCTTTACAATCTTGTAAACGACAGCAACAATCCCCTCCTCGTGATCAATACGAGAAAATATTGCCCCCTCAAGATTTAATCGTTGCCGATAACTTTCCATCTGAGCGGCATTCATAGCTTGAGCACCATACCCGTTCCGATCTTGTAGAAATGTTGTGGAAAGGCGTCTTGAAATTGTGCGATGGCCGCATCACCTGAACAATGGCAAGGAGCCACAAATTCAACTCCAAGAGATTTAAACTCCTCTATAATCTGCGTCACATCCTTCTGCCCCTGGCGGAAAAGATGAAAGCCCCCCAAAACTAAATAATAACATTGTAACTTGCTGCGGCGGTGTATTTAAAATCCATAAAGGCAACAAAAGTACAATTGCGCCTAAAATCAAGATTATTGACCATAATCCAACGTTTTTAGAATGAACCATATGCTCTTTCTCATTCATT
>JAJZEO010000119.1 GCA_021847505.1 bacterium | reverse complement strand
AATACCCTCCTAAAACAAAAAAATCATCTCGATGTGGTCCTAAAAGTGTGTGCCCCATGGCAAATTCTCTCTCTCGAATCTTGCTAAATCCTTCTGTAATTCTTGAGGGGTGATAATGAATCTCAATTTCTTCATTCACGTGAGTTAATGCGCAGTACTCTTCTTTCACTTTTTTTGAGAGTTCGCTGAAAAAGTCTTCCCTTTTATGGATGAGGTAATTTCCTGATTTAGCAAGCTCCTCTTCCCAAATTTCAATAGCGAGCCGCTTTTTTTGTTTTAGGAGGGTATTTCTGTGTAAAAGTGCTTTCGCATACCGAGTCAAATAATAGACATAGAGGGGATCAGATTGAGAAAGTTCAATATTCATGAAACGTCGTCGGTCTTTGGGAGTGCCAATAATCAGAGTGATGTCGGAGGGGGCATAAATGACTGAAGGGAGAATCCCTAATAGAGGTGAAAATGATTTGTAGAGGGTTTCATTGTGCTTAAAAAGTCGCTCCTTCCCATCGAAAGAAAGCCTCAAGCGTTGTTCGATCCCATGATCTTCATAAATAGCGTCGATCCAAAATGCCGCCCTTCCTTTCCTAATGGCTTCTTTCAATTCATTAGTTTTGAAAGAGCGCCCTGTAGAGAGCATATGAACGGCCTCGAGCAAACTTGTCTTGCCAATGCCATTTTCCCCAATAATCAAATTGATACGAGGAGAGAAGGCAATAGACAGCGACTCGAAGTTGCGAAAATCTTTAAGATGGATCTCTTTGAGCCATTTCATTCAGAATTTAACCGCATCGGCATCAAGACAAAATGAGCATCCTCAGAGTCGGTAATCGATCCGGGATTGAACGAATCGGTGACTCCAAAATTGACCGTCTCATCATGGCAATGCCTTAAAATATCGATAAAATAGTGGGGATTAAAGGCGATATCGAGCCTATCCTTATTGTAATCGACCGGCATATTGACTCGGCCCTCTCCAATGTCGCTATTCGTTGCCTGCAACTTGAGCTCGCCCTTTTCAAAGGTTAACTTCACAGAATGGTTGAGGTCTGAGGTAAAGAGGGAAACTTGTTTGAGGAGGGAAATGAGCTCTTCTTTATGGATGGTGATCTCTTGCATATGAGTTCTGTCTGGTATAACTCTTTCATAATCTGGAAATTGTCCTGATAGAAGCTTCGATACAAGACAGACCCGCCCTGACTCCAGCGCAATCTTATCTGGCATGAGGGTCACTGTGGCAGACTCATCCTCGCCGAGCATTCGGATCATCTCTTCAACCGCTTTAAGTGGGACGATGCAATTTTGTTTTGGAGTGTCACTTAGGCTCACCCTTCTTTCGAGCTTGGCGAGACGTTTACCATCCGTGCCCACCATGGTGATCTTTCCCTCTTCAATCTGAAGGAAAATTCCATTGAGCACCTGTCTACTATCGTCCTTGGCAGCAGCAAAAGATGTGCCTGAAAGCATTTTTTCTAGTGCGTCATTATCAAGGGAAAATGACTTGCCGTTTGAGAGGTCGGGGAACGTGGGGAATTCTTCTTTGCTCATTCCATGAAGTTTAAAGTGAGACGTGCCGGAAATAATCGTCGCGACTCCCTGAGCATCAGCCTCAAGGGTAAGATCAGGAGCAATGAGCTCTCGGACCAACTGAAAGAGTCTTTTTGCTGGTAAGGTAATGGCTCCTTCCTTAACAACGGTCCCTTCGATACTAGCCCTCATGCTGACGGTAAGATCGGTCGCTGTGATGACGATCGTTTGCCCTTTTGCCTCGATGAGCACATTTGACAATATATGAATTACCGGTTTAGAGGGAACTACACCATGAATTTTCCCAATGAGCGAAGTAAAAAGATCTCTTCTAACAACAAATTTCATAAATTTACCTACTGAATAGTAAGTGCGTATTTTAAAAGAAAGAGGTTCTATTGTCAATAGCCACTGCGCATTTCGCGTTCTTGAGACTTCTTTTTGAGGGCTTCTCTTTTATCGTGAGTCTTCTTTCCTTTACAGACTCCAAGTTTTACTTTGACTCTTCCGTTTTTTAGGTAGAGAGCAAGAGCCACAATCGTCAGACCTTTTTCTTGTGTCTTGCGCCTGAGCTTATCGATCTCTAATTTATGCAAGAGGAGCTTGCGTTCTCTTTTTTCTGGATGGTTATAAAGATTCCCAAAGGCGTAGGGGGCGATGTGGGCCCCGCGTAAAAAGGCCTCCCCCTCACGGATGAGGACGTAATTATCAGTTAAGTTTCCACCCCCTTCACGGAGAGATTTCACCTCGGTTCCGAGCAGGGCAATGCCTGCCTCTATTGTATCGAGAATTTCATAATGGTGAAATGCGGCCCGGTTTGAAACGAGCTCTGAGGGGGAAGTTTTCTTAGTCATGGGGGAAATTCTACACTTTTTTGTCCCATTTCGTCGACAGAAAACCAAAGAGGACAATGAGAAGGGCTGCAATCCAGAAGACAATATAAAGAATAATAGGGACAGTTTGGTCTCCATGCTTAACGAGGGAGGTCTCGATCAAGAGCCTTATCCCCATCAAACCAATCAAAAGATAGGCAGCATTTTCAAGGTGGGGGTAGAAATCGACCAAATGAGCTACTTCAGCAGCAATATACCGGACAAAGAAAACCCCCATAATGCCTCCTACATAGATAACCCAGACCTTATAGGGGAGCATATGAAAGGGGTAGTAAATCGTCGTCAAGGCCAGTGCCGCTAAGATAGAATCGATAGCGAATAAAAGATCGCTTAACTCTATGAGGATGACTGTCGTCCAAAAATGCCGTTTTTTTTGTGAGAGGTTTTTTTTCACGCCACTCCGTGTCATAAATCGCTTCAGGGCAAGAAAAATTAGATAGGCCCCTCCAACGATCCTTACCCAAAGAAGTTCTATAAGAAATGACGCTGTAACGATCACTAACCCACGGAGGATAAATGAGGTGAGTATGCCAACGTAGAGAGCTCGCTTGCGTTCGTTTTCTGGGAGTCTCATGACAAAAAAGGAGAGAACGGCCGCATTATCCATGGAAAGGATAAGCTCAAAAAAGAATAGGAGGAGAATAAGGGGGAAATCCAACCAGGAAACAATTTGTCCCGAAATATGCATTTTTATAAAATTCCTTTCCTCTTTTCTACATTCTACAGCGTCTCTAGGAATCGTGTTAACTTGTTTTGGTTCATTTCACTTCCATACCAACTAGAGCAGGGGTCTCCCCAAAATCTTCCAAAGTGGGATCCCCGTAATTTGATCCAAAACTTCTCTTCAAACTCTCTTCGCTCTTTTTCACTCAAATTTAGGGTAAGAGCCTTAATCAGGCGCTGTGTATGGCCTTTGATTGCATCGTCATCAACGGATTCAAGAAACAGAACCTTTCCTTGGACTTTGGTGATCCAGTCTTCATTGGGGTAGCGAAAGTATTTCTCCACAAACGATTTAGCGAATGGGGAAGCAAGGGATGCGATAGGGCCTTTTTGGTGGTATTCACAGAGATCACTCATTCGGGCAAATGGTCTCTCTAAAATCAGCGTAACCCCTGATTGTTGGGTTCCTAGGTAAATGGCTGGTCCAGTGCCAAAAGATTTTCCGTAGATGATGAGGTCTTTACCAGGGCATTTTAAATGAGCTTTCAACCAATTAAAGGCCAGTTGGGCATCTTGACAGGTCATCTCCCATTCTGGAATTTTATCATGTCCCCGGTAATTGATGGCAAACACATGCATCCCTCTTGCTAGGTAGTTCACAATGATCTTCGGATCAAGCTGGAATGAAAGACCGTATTCGGGGAGAATTAGAATGCCCATTGGGCGTTTTTTTGCATTTGGGAGTTGGTGGAGAGAGTTAGGAAGAGAAATGAGTGAGAGCATAGTTCCTCCTGAGAACTCCGATTCAAACATTTCACTTAACCTGCAATTGCGTGGGGACTTCAATATGGAACGCCACTTTTTGTAAGCGCTCGTTTGCTTTGCTCTGAATTCTTTTGGATCAAAGTAAAATGCTTCTAAGGTGTCGTGATCCTCTGTCTCGAGTAGAATTGAAATCCCTCCGAGATCAGAGAGAAGTTCTCCCCCCAAATCTTTGATTCGAGCTAGGCCGGTAAGAGCCTCTTCGGAAGGGGAGGGACGTTCAATTACACCATTAGTAGCTGATTTCGTTGCCTTAAACAAAAGCCTCGATCCAAATGTGGTTGAAGTGGGAAATGAGACCGATGAGGTTGTTCGAGATGCTGTTTGGCATCCAAAAAGACCAAAGGCGAGAAAAAAAGTGATTGATAATTTGATAAGCTCCATCTAAGCTTGACCTTACTCCTGCACTGTTTTTTTACCAAGGGGAATCGTGGACCAAATCAGGCATTCCAAGTGGGATTCTCTTCGTGAAGAGATGGACAAGTATCAAATCTTTGAAGACGATTTGATAGAAAAGTTCATTCTCGGTTCTGGCCCCGGTGGTCAAAAGATTAACAAGACCCACTCCTGCGTCTATCTCAAGCATATCCCCACCGGTTTTGAAGTGAAGTGTCAGAAGACACGCTCTCGCGAACAAAATCGATTCCATGCCCGGCGTGAGCTTGTCGAGAAAGTCAAGGGGGAGATCTACCAAGAAGAAACCAAGCGGAAGAAAGAGGCGGACAAAATTCGCAAGCAAAAGAAGAGACGGAGCCGCAAATCCAAGGAAAAAATGCTCGAAGAAAAACACCAGCGAGGCGAAGTCAAGGAAAACAGAAGGTCTCCAGGAGAAGGGGATTAATCTTCCATGAGATCGTGGTGCTTTTCGGCAAAGATGCTGTATTTCTTCTTGACCCAGGCATTGAGCTCTTCAATGTAGATGAAGACGACGGGGGTGAGAAAGAGGGTGACGAACTGGGCGAAGGCAAGTCCTCCGACGACGGCGATGCCGAGGGGGGCTCTTCCTTTGGCCACCGTGCCGCCGATACCAAGAGCAATGGGAAGAGCACCCATCATAGCCGCAATGGTAGTCATGATGATTGGTCTAAAACGGAGAAGGCACGCTCTGACGGCCGCATCATGCGGGGGTAGTTTTTCGTTTTCCATGATTTCCAGGGCAAAGTCGACGATCAAGATTCCGTTTTTCATCACGATGCCGAGAAGCATGATCAATCCAATGAGGGCATAAATCGATAGGTGTTGGTGGCAAATCATGAGTGAAAGGATTCCCCCTAAGAAAGCAACAGGAATCGAGGAGAGAGGGGTGAGTGGATAGAGAAAATTTTCATACAAGATTCCTTGAATAACATAAATGACAAAGATCGCTAAGAGAATCAGTCCAATGAACTGAGCCATAGCTGCTTCAAAAGCGGCGGTATTTCCGACAACTGAGGCAAGCACAGTAGGGGGCAGGTAAGATTCGGCAAGGGCTTTTACTTCAGCAATTGCATTGGATAATGCAACCCCCTTTGCAGGATCAAAGGAGATGGTAACTGAGGTGAGGGCATTGAAATGGTTGATGGTTTCAGGGAGAGCAATCATCTCAGTATCAATCACGGAGTTTGCAAAAACTTGCTCGGAGGAGTTTTTGTCTGTAGGAGAATTGGAGATGTAGAGATTTGCTAAGTTTTGAGGATCCCGCTGAAAATCACTTTCCACCTCTAAAATTACATAGTAAATGTCCTGGGGCACGTTGATCTTGGAGATGTAAGTTTCTCCATAGGCATACATGAGGGCATTTTCGATTTGCATGGCAGTGATCCCTCCGAAAGAATGAGCTTGATCACGACGTAGAGAGACGTTGAGAGCGGGTGCGTTAGGTTGGAAATCGGAGCTGACATTGACGAAATGAGGAGACTTGGACATGGCATCGATCAGTTGAGGTGCTGTTTTAAAAAGATCTTCCTCATTAAAACTCTGAAGAACATATTGATAATTGGCCTTTCCCCCTTGAGTTCCCCCAATTTGAAGATTCACCAAGGGATAAGCCTTTTGAAATACCTGCACCCCCAGCACTTTGTTATACTCGACTTGAAGTTCACTTAGAACAACCGAAATATCAGGTCGTTTTGAACGATCGACTAGATTTAAAAACAAAAGACCCTGGCTATCTGTAGGGGAGCCAGAAATCGAACAGCAGGTCACTACATAGGGATGAGCAATTGATATTTTTTCCAGTTGCTTATTATATTCTCTCAGTTTTTCGGGGGAGGTGCCTTCAGGAGCTTGGACGAACGTTTGGACTACCCCAAGGTCATCAGAGGGGAGAAATTCCTTGGGTAGAATGAGAATCAAAAAAATGGAAACGAAAATGCTTGATGATGAGGCGATGAGTACCCAAAACCTATGTTTGAGAGACCATTCTAAAAGAGGCTTATAATGCCCAATTAACTTGTGATTGAACCATTCAGAAAAATTCTCCATTTTTGTCTTTCTAGTCACTTCATAATGAGAAAGAAAACGAGAGCAAAGCATCGGCGTTAAGGAAAGAGAGACAAATCCTGATACAAGCACCGCAATCATGATCACGGCCGCAAATTCATGGAATAACTCACCCATGGCCCCTCCCATAAAGATCATCGGGATAAAGACCGCTGTTAAACAAAGTGAAATCGAAACCACTGCCAGAATAATTTGTTTGGCACCGCGCAAGGCTGCTTCATAGGGTGGGATTTTTTTCTCTTCCGCCCACCGTACGATGTTTTCCAAAACCACGATGGCATCATCGACAAGAAACCCGATCGAAAGAGTTAAGGCAGAAAGGGACATAATATCGAGGCTGTAGCCAAAGATATCCATGAAAATGAACGTTGTGATGATGGTAATGGGGAGGGTGATCAAAGGAATTAGAGAATTTTTGATTCTACCCAAGTAAAGATAAACTACGACGACCACAAGCAAAAAAGCAACGAGAAGAGTAAGCTCAACATCGTGTACCGCCTCAGTAATCCATTGGGCTAAATTGAAAGGGCAGTGATAACTTAATCCATGAGGAAGTTGAGGTCCCAGTTTTTTGACAAGTTGATCAATTTGGGAACAAATTTCAACTGTGTTGTAACCTGGTTGACGGAAGATGGCAAGGTAAGCCAACTCTTGCCCCTCAGGGCAATCTTTCGTCACCCATCTATAAACTTGCTTATCCTGTTGTACACCCTCTACTACAGTCGCCACATCTCGAAGACGAACAGGATTTCCATCTACATATTTTACGATGATGTTTTCATACTCTTTTCCTCTCAAGAGCTGACCATTAGTGCGGGTAACAATGCTCTTGTTCGGACCGTAAAACTTTCCTGTAGGTTGCTCAGGGTTTTCGTTGCCAATCGCGCTAGCAAGCTCATCAAGACCGATATTTTTTGCTGCAAGTGATTGCGGATCTACTTTTACCCTTACAGCATAAGGACAGCCATAGACCTGAACATCTGCTACTCCGTTAATGGTTCCAATTTGCTGCCCTAGAAAGCTATACCCATAGTCGTAGATTTTTGAAGGAGCAATGATGGGTGAATAAATGACTAGGTAATAAATTGGGGTATCAGAAGGGTTAAATTTTTCATAGGTCGGGTTTTCAGGAAGATTATTAGGAAGCTGCGCTAGAGCTTTTTGGATCGCCTGTTCTGTTTCTTGAGCGGCTACGTTGATATCGATTTCTAGGTGAAATTGTAGAACAATTGTTGAGGTTTCATAAGTATTTGATGATGACACATATTGAATTCCTTGCATCAACATAAATTGTCTTTCAAGAGGAGAAGAAATGAGTCTGGCAATTTGATCAGGGCTCGCTCCCGGATAACTAGTGCTTACCTGAATCACGGGAAATGCAATTTGTGGCAAACTCGAAACAGGTAAGTGGCCATATGAAATCAATCCAAGCACGATCATCGTGACAATCGTAAGAGTCGTAAACACGGGTCTAATAATAAAAGGCTTAGAAATATTCATGGCTTACCCTTTGTTTGTCACATTACATTCAATTCCTGGACGAACACTTAGTTGGCCCTCTGTGATGACCAATTCTCCCGGCAAAACGCTTCCCTCGACGATTTGTACTTGATTGCCGACCTG
>JAJZEO010000025.1 GCA_021847505.1 bacterium | reverse complement strand
TTGAGCCCCTAATCCGCGAAGTGGCTGGCGCTACGGAAAGATCCTGGGAAATTATAAAAAAGTTGTAGTAAAAGAGAGACTTGTGGTATGCTCACCACAAAACTTATCGCGGGGTGGAGCAGTTGGTAGCTCGTTGGGCTCATAACCCAAAGGTCACAGGTTCGAGTCCTGTCCCCGCTATTTTTTAGAGACCATCCTCGAAGGTCTCCTAGACTTAAGTCCTGAGGCGGCTTAGCTCAGTTGGTAGAGCATCGGAATCATAATCCGCAGGTCGTTGGTTCGAGTCCGACAGCCGCTAAGTTCCTAACAAGTTGACACAAGAATCATTCAAAAAAAATCGACTCCCTAAAAGAACGAGCGTGTGGATTTATGATTAGAATGAGACAAGTATTCAAAAAAACAGCTGAAAATAACAGTAAAGTCTTTGAAAACCATTTAGGTGATCTCTTAGACAAGACATGGGAAGTCGTAACGGTTAGTTCAAACGTAATTGACAAATGTTTAATTATCGAGTCTAAATCTGAAAATGGAAAGTATATACATTTGCTTATGATGAGTCGAAATTTGTTGTCAGACTGTTGCTGTTGTCTAGATGCCTTAGAGAGAGGCCATGAACGCACGATTTTAAACAATCTTCGAATGATCTTAGAGGATTTGTGTTGCATTATAGAGGCGACAGAAAATGAAAAGGTATATGAGGCTTTGCAAAATGGCAAACACCAAGCATCTGAATCAGTCTCTTTTGCCAAAAAGCACTATCCTACACTAGATATAGGCTACCTTTATGGAATGTTGTCTCAAGTGTCCCATCATACATCATCTGATCTATTTGTTCGGCAATGGACAAACAAGGATGGATTAGTATCACATATAAAGCCTTTTGCCCCTAATCGGTATCAGACCCAACTAAACATATTACTATGGACTACTCTTTTTGCTCGTCTTATTGGGGAAGTAGCTGAGAAATCGCATATTGATGCATTAGAGGCGCCCTATTTTTGGACAAAACAGAAAATTCGAAACCCTTCTCTTCCAATTAATATTATCGTATCTGAAATTGCTGAGAAAATTGAAAAGAAATTCGAGCGTCTTGATGCTCTTTAACTTTCCGCTCTTTTTCTTTTATAATATTTACTAATCTCTCCATTAATGTATGAAGTTATTTTTCCTGGTAATTCAGATTGACGATATGCCCCCACAATCGAGGTTATCAATACAACTAAAGGTAGCATTAAAAGAGGATAAAGGAAAAATAAGCTAACACTACCAGCAGCGACCCTATTTGCCCATTTTCCATTAGAAAAGGAAAATGAAAAGCAATCGTTTGTTTGGTTAATATTAATATTTATTGCTACTGAAAGCCCGATTATTGTTTTGAACCATCCGCCTTTTTTAATCTGTAAAATTAAGCCATCTTCCATCAAAAATTCTTGGATAATATACCCCTTAAACACAAGATAAGACTTCAAGGACTCTACTATTTTTGAGCTTCCTTCAAGCGGAATATTAAACAAACAGTTATTCATATCAACCTCTGGTGAGCTTGGGTTTTGTCGACAAGTCTATCATATTCAGGCATTACATCGAACTAATTCCCTACGGCTACTTTTTTAGGGGCGAGCAAATTCGGTTATCATTCAAGAATTATTCCAAGTATACGATGAGGAATGACCTAGTACTCAGCCTCTAAAATAGGAAAGAATTTCGATAATTCCTTTGTAAAGAATCCATGCTGAAACAAAAAATACTAGATAGCGATGCTCTTTTTTAAAAAGCAACTTACTAAATCCCCAAAAAGCTAAAGCGCAAGTTACAATCCCAAAAACTAACGCATTATCCCTAAAGGCAATAAGAATAACCAGCGCAAAAAGAGCGATAGCACATTGTATGCTTCCTCCCTTCTTCCACCAAATTCGAAATTGTTCTTTTCTTGTGATTTTTTTATCTATTTCCAAAGTTGCCACCAATGTTTATCTGAGGTATCTTCCTTTATCCCTCGTTCTTCTTGATTGAATTTTTCCAAATCATCCGCCTGTCTTTCTAATTCTTTAGCTTCATTATAGATCTCACAAGCTGAGACAAAATCTCTAGTTGCATATATCCCAGGTACTAGCGCTAATTCTGGTTGCCCTGCTGCTATGGTAACTCCCGTACCTGCCGCTTCCCACCCAGCCTTTAACAAAGTTTCCAGAGCTTCACTTTTAAGATCTGCTACTTCATCTCTCATTGCTTCAATTTTCTCTTCCACACTATTGCATTCCCTACAACAATGACAGCCTTTTCTCGAGCAAAAGAGCGTAATTTGCTTTACTCCACTATAAAATGGTCTTTTCTCTTTTGGAGCATTTTTCTCTGTATTGAATGTTTCAGTCCAAAGCCTCATAGCATTTTTAATTGAACCCAAAACCTCAATCATCTCATTTGAAACGTCATTTTTTTCCTCTTTAATTTGGTCTGTGAGCTTAGCTAAAAATCGATCCTGATTCTCTACCTTTGCAATCCAAAAAGGAACTTCTTGTTTTAGTTCCTCATCTGATTTCGCAAATGTAGAAAATCCCACACCATTTAGAAATTCTTTAAATTTTGTCCAGGCTTCTTCACTCACACTTTGTTGATTTTCTTCCTTATATCTACGACATTCTAATGGCACTCTAAATGTCATTAATACCAATAATGAAAAACATAACGCTTTCATATTTTTAACCTTTTGTTAAGATGGGAGTCTATGAAACGAATCTGTTTGCCGTCAACAATATTCAATAGGACACCTATTTCAATATATTCTAGTAACCCGAGTGTTATATTCTAAGGTGCTTTTAACTAGCGGTATTCGGCTGCGTTTTTTACTCTGATCCGTTACATTCGAGGCCAATTATGGGCTGGGCATGAGGGGGTTTAGATCCATTATAGCCCGCCGCTAAAGCTCCAATCATAGAAGTAAAGGGAATATTAATGATTACTCGAGAAAAAGCCTGGAAATTTGCCCATGAGTGGCTTGAGGCTTGGAATAAGCATGATATCAACCTAATCATGAAGCACTATGACGACAAGATTGAATTTTGTTCTCCTGTTGTTCAGAATGTGCTGGGGGATCCGCAAGGGGTGGTCCGTGGGATTGGCCCGCTTCGAGACTATTTCTCTAAACAATTGAGTAAATTTTCCACCCTACACTTTCAATTGCTCGATGTATTCACTTCGCCTCAAAGCGTTGTCTTATACTACAAGATCAATCGCGGCCTCTTATGCACCGAGGTCATGCTCCTCAATTCTGAGATGAAGGCCACTAAAGTTTATGCTAATTACGATAATGACAATGTAGGGAACCGATCCTCGTGAATCCTAAGGACATTACGAGAAAAAGTTACGAAGAGACCGCTGAAGAATATGCTTCAAATGTCGAAGATCTAGCTCCATTTCCTTCTATGGAGAAATTCATCCAGATGCTCCCCCCAAAAGCAACACTTCTGGACATAGGTTCTGGATCAGGTAGAGATGCCAAGATCTTTTCTGAAAGGGGATTGCAGGTGACGGGGGTTGATATTTGCGAAAATTTGCTCAAGATTGCAAAGGCTCATGCACCACTAGCTCAATTCTATCTCATGGATATGGAATCAATGACTTTTCCCGAAGATACCTTTGATGGTGTTTGGTCCTCCTCTGCACTTCCTCATCTTTCTAAAGAGAAGTTGCCTCACGTCATAAATAGCATCCATTCGATTTTAAAGAAGGGGGGAGCTTTCTATTTTAATCTCAAACAAGGTTCTGGCGAAGGCCTAGAAAATGACGACCGCTATGAACCGAACCGCCCAAAATTCTGGGCCTATTACGAAGCTGATGAAATCAGAACGATTCTCCAAGAAGCCCATTTTATCATCCTGGAGCTTTCCCATTCACCCAAACGCCTCTCCTATCAATCTCACGATGTTTTCCGTGTGTTTTGCCGAAAACCCTAGCAGGCCCCTATGATTTTTCCCAAAGGGGTATCGCGAGCATTGCTCTCATATCCATCGGGGTCATTAAATGGCATAGGGGTATATCCTAACTGAGCGTAAAACTGGACTGCATCGGGAGCTGCTTCTGTATGAACGCTCCGAAACCCCTGCCGTTTCAACCAGATTTCAATCCACTCCATAAACTGTCTGCCAAAACCGCGATTACGCTGCCCCTCCTCTACGACAATGATTCTTATGGCAGCTCTCGAACCAGGCCACAGCTGTATGTGAGCATAGCCGATAATCTCAACTCCGAGATACAGGATAAAATGGACGTGATCTGGGTGATCGAATGTCCACTGATAGGGATCTAAAATGTTTGCCTTGTCAAAAAAGTAATGCTGACGAAGTTTTTTCACTTTTTCCCACTCATTTATGTTTGTAGGGCGAACAAATCGCAATCGGCAAAATCCAGATAACCTTAACACGTTACGAATGAATTCAGCTTTCCCTAATGTATAGCCCGTAAACATCGGATGATTTTTCTCGAAAGACGACTCCTCCTTAAGCAAAGCGGACTTTAACAGCGCATATTCTTTACAGGTCTCAGGATGAGTCCTTAGATAGTCTCTAAAGGTAAGGTTCAATTCAATTTCAGGATGACCTTCTTCAAAGATGTGGAGGTTTACATCGATTTTGCCTCGCTTTGCAAAAGAGTATTGCAGGGGAAGATTGAATTCACCGCGCGTTTCATAACCGATAGCATGCAATGGGGGATCTATGTTGACCGAGCCAGGCTTGATCACTACGAGAATATCGATCTTAGGTTTAGCGGCAAGTCCCGGAACGGAAGTTGACCCTACATGATGAACAGCCAAGCAAACATCTCCTAGCGCCTTTTTGATTTGGCTCTCTTCATGGGAAAATTGCTTCTCCCAATCAGGGTCGTAGGGGACAACCTGAAGCTTCCGAGTTTCTTTTTTATTCATAAGTATGCTCATACCAATGTCGATCACTACCATATCGTAGCTTTACGCCCATGAAGCTCATGGATTTTAAAAGAACACTTTGGCAACGAACATTCAATGTGCTTGTGGTCGCCATGATTTTTTCAATGCGGTGAATCTTGGAAGAATCAGGACTCTCCTTGACTCCATAGCCCAGCTCCATCAATTTTGGCACTAAGTGATGAATTACCGCATTTGTGTACTCCTTTGCATAACCCTTGCCCATTTGGGTGGGTGTAGAGAGAAAGCCAATCTCTATGATGCCAGGAAGAAATCTTATCTTAGGTCCAGATCGGTCTTTTATAGGTTTTAAAACAATATCTGCGACAAAGGTGTTTGTAGTTTTTTCAGTAACAACATATCCAGCTAAAGGGTTGTGAGCAGAAAACCTCGCAAACCATCGCTTGATTTTTGCCCGCACAGCGTCTGGTGTTAGCGTAGCGCCTGTGCCGACAAGAGCATTGACCTCTGAGCTTCCATAAAGTTCTACTAATTGTGGTTCAAATTTATCTTTGATCGATGTGATTCTTAAACGCTCGGTCTCAACACAAATGGACAATCCCTGGTCACTATCACTAACCTCAACCAACACAAAAGCACTAGCAGAAACTACACTATTCATGGCTGCCCCTTGATTAGGTTAGCAAATGTGTCCGTTGCTGCAATGGTAGCTCCACTGATTGATGGATCGGCGTCTGCATGTCCACCATCGGGAATCATCCATAATTTACTATTTCCCCAGGCTTGATACAGTAAATAGGCCATTTCAGGTAAGCAAATCGCGTCCCAGCGGCCATGAATGATGATTGCAGGAAGGTGAGAAATTCTATCCATCCGATTGAGTATTTGATTCGGCTCTAGGAAAAACCGATTGACCGCATAGTGGCAATAAGCCCTCGTGATACTAAGCATCAATTTGTCGCTATCTTTCACCGAATTTAAAAATCCCGGGGAGGGGAGATGAGTAGCACAAGTAGCATCAAAAGTCATAAATGTCCTTGCGGCCGGTAAGTGAACGTCTGGGTTAGGGTCGCAAACCCTACGATAATAAGCCGAAATTAAGTCATCACGCTCATTCTCAGGAATTAAGTCGACAACAGATTGATAGGCTTCGGGGAAAATTTTTCCCATTTCATAAAACAAGTGCCGGTAATCAGGCTCTCTTACAAGAAACACGCCCCGTAAAATAAATCCCAGGCAATGTTCAGGGTGCTCCTGTCCATACAATAATGCCAAACTTGAACCCCAAGAACCACCAACTACAAGCCACTTTTGGACACCTAAATGTTGTCTAAGAGCTTCAATATCACTAATGGAATGCTGAGGGGTGTTTTCTTCCATACAACCAAACGGCTCAGATCTCATAGCCCCACGCTGATCAAACATCACAATATTCCAGCGCGTTGGATCAAAAAACCGGCAAAATCTTTGATAACACCCAGCACCAGGACCTCCATGGAGGATGACAACCGGAATTCCCTCGGGATTTCCAAAAGTTGCGTAATAAATCGAATGTAGGGGAGAGACCTTTAAAAAACCCTCTTCTCTTAACGAGGCAATCGGGTAGGGGGAATAATCAAATGACCTCTCTTCGTAAAAGCGTTCTATGGACAAATCCTCTCCGTAGACGGAGCAAAGGTTAAAAAGGCTTACCATCCCTAAAAAACAGGGGAGAAAATACTGTTTCAAAGCGAGCTCCTATTTATGCTTTCTTTTAGATCTAAGGCAAAATGGTGCCCTTTAAGCTGAAATCTATGGTTAAGATAGAGCCGGTGGGCATCGTGGCGGACAAATCCACTATCTAAATGGACTTGGTCGCATCCATTCTCTACAGCTTGCTGGATCGCCCATTTTAACAATTTTCCGGCAAGACCATTCCGACGAGTCTCGGCATCAGTAACAAGATCATCGATGTAGAGCATTTTTCCATAGGCCAAGAATTCTAAATACCTAAATCCCATAAGCGCCTTGATCTGGCCTTCCAATGCAATATACGCAAGTTGGTAGCCCTCGTGCATTTGCCTTTGAACCTGCTTCACAAATTTCTCTTGATCAACAAGATAGGGGCGCAGCTGAAACATCAGTGGATAACAGGCGATGATCTCTTCTTCAACTTTTGTCAATGTAATCATTTCTTATAATTCCCGCCTCTTCAAATCGATAGACATTGTATACCAATGACGATTATTTGCAGACAGTTTTCAATCGACACTATTAGCTTGACAAACGAACCATTTATGACAAGAAATCATCTTTAGTTAGGAGTCCTATGTTAGCAAATTGGGTCTGGCTTGTTTGTTTTTTCGTGACATTTGTGGTTATGTGCTTTATCTCAATGATATTGCGCTATTTTTTAATAGGCAAAAGCTCCAAGCACCCTCACAATGATTTTTTGGACCCTTCCCAACAAATTATCGGTCTCATTTATGGCGTCCTCTTAGCTTTTGTTGTTGTGCTTAGTTGGCAAAGCTACACCAGTCTCTCGGTTAGCATTGAGTCAGAAGCGATCTCTTTATTAAATATTTGGCGAAATGCAGAAACCTTTCCCACTAAAGAACGTAATGATCTCACAGAAGCCATTCTAGGATATTTAGAGGCTATTCAAACCGTCGAGTGGCCCTTAATGAAAAAGGGAATTTATCCCGATATCACTTCAGCTTATAGTCATTTCTGGGCGGTCATGAACTCTCTTGAGCCCCAAACAAAAGCCCAAAATGCCCATTTTCAAACCATGCTCGAACAGCTAAACGATTGTAACTCATTTAGAAGGGCCAGAATTTTGGGTGTTTCTTCTAATACCCCCTTTATTTTGTGGTCGTTTCTGTTAGGGGGAGCCTGTTACCTTGTCATTCTAACCTTTTTGTACAACGTTCCCTTTAAATTACGGATCTTCCTCGCTTTTTTGCAACTTACAACGGTCACGTCAGCTCTTTACTTGGTAAGTAATTTCAATCACCCCTTTGAAGGGAGCCTAGTACCCAACCATAAAAGTTTTTTAAAAAATGTTTGAATAGTGTTTCATATATGCCTTTCAATTGGAGGCAGCTATGAATAAGAAATGGGCCGTTCGTCTCACAGTAGAGGAACGAAGCGAACTT
>JAJZEO010000086.1:1652-8105 GCA_021847505.1 bacterium | reverse complement strand
AGGGAGCTCTCTGCTCTTACCTCGAAACATGGCATCTCGATATCGAAGACTTTATAGAGCTTCGGAAAAACACTGGGGATGATAGACGCCGTACTCACGATATGAATACTGCTAACTGGATTCCTGACCTATTCATGAAGCGGGTACAGGAAAATGGCCAGTGGACCTTATTCTCTCCCATCGATGTACCTGATCTCCACGATTTGTATGGGCAAGCCTTTGAGATCGCTTATGTAAACTATGAGAAAAAAGTCGATGAAGGGAAGATTACCCTCTTCAAAAGAGTAGATGCTGTAAGTTTATGGCGCAAAATGTTGAGTATGCTTTTTGAAACTGGCCATCCTTGGATCACTTTCAAAGACCCCTCAAACATCCGCTCTCCACAAGACCATACAGGGGTTGTCCATAGTTCTAACCTATGTACAGAGATCTTGCTTAATACCTCCAAAGAGGAAGTGGCTGTTTGCAATATCGGTTCTATCAACGTTGCCAAACACTACAAGCAAGATGGAACGCTCGATATGGCGCTTCTTGAAAATACGGCACGTACTGCTGTGAGAATGCTTGACAACGTCATTGACATTAATTTCTATTCGATTCCTGAAGCCAAACATGCCAACCAAAAACATCGTCCGATTGGGCTTGGCATGATGGGATTCCAAGATGTTCTCTACATGAAGGGAGTTTCCTATGCGAGCTTCGAGGCGGTTGAACTTGCCGATGAAATGATGGAAGCGATCTCTTATTTTGCGATCCTTGCTTCTTCAGAACTTGCAAAAGAGCGTGGTACTTATTCTACTTACAAAGGTTCAAAATGGGACCGAGGCCTTCTACCCATAGATACCATCGAACTCTTAGAGAAAGAGCGCGGTGAATCGATCGATATGGATCGTACAACTCGTCTTGATTGGAAGAAAGTGCGTGAGCATGTGAAGAGCTATGGAATGCGCAATAGCAATACCATGGCCATTGCTCCAACAGCAACTATCGCCAATATCATCGGGATTACCCCTTCGATTGAACCTACCTTTAAGAATTTATACGTTAAATCAAACCTTTCTGGTGAGTTTACAGTTCCTAATAGCTTCTTAATTGAAAAACTAAAAGGACTTGGGCTCTGGGATGAAGAGATGCTCGATGATCTTAAGTATTATGATGGCTCACTCCTTGAAATTGAAAGGGTTCCTGAATCTATTAAAAAGCTCTTCATCACTGCTTTCGAGTTAGACCCCATGTGGCTGATTGAGGCGGGCTCTCGTAGACAGAAATGGATTGATATGGGACAATCTCTAAACCTCTATCTTGCAGAAACAAGTGGAAAGAAAATTTCCGATACTTATATCTCTGCATGGAAAAAAGGCTTGAAGACCCTCTACTATTTGCGCACCATTGGAGCCACACAGGTTGAAAAGTCAACGACCGATATCAATAAAAGGTCATTGCAGCCAAGGTGGATGAAAAACTCTTCTGCATCGAGCAATATCAAGGTCGATCGTGAAGATAAGCCAGCACCAAAAGCCTGTTCTATCTTAGATCCAGGCTGTGAAAGTTGCCAATAAAAAATTAGACCTCTTTCAAAACTCAGATTTTTTGGGAAAAATAGGCGATTTTAATGAGATTTCGAATTTGAGCGAGCCCGCATATGCGGGACGCCCCATAGGGGCGAGTAATAAAATCGAAAGGTCGCAAAATCGACATTTTTAACGAAAAAAAATCAGTTTTGAAGGAGGTCTATTACTAAAAAAGGGAGAATACTATGTCAAAAGGTACAGAAAAAAGGGTTGATGCATCTCAGAAGCGATTGATCAATTGCTCAAAAGTCGATGTCAACCAACTTATGCCACTAAAATATAAATGGGCATGGGAACATTATCTCAATGGGTGTGCCAATCACTGGATGCCCTCAGAGGTCCCTATGGCCAAGGATATCGAGATGTGGAAATCAAATGCGCTTTCGCCAGGCGAAAAGTTAGTGGTGATGAGAAACCTCGGTTTCTTCTCTACTGCAGAATCGCTTGTCGGCAACAATCTTGTTATGGCGATCTTCAAACACGTGACTAACCCTGAGGCACGCCAATACCTACTTAGACAAGCGTTTGAAGAAGCTATCCACACTCACACTTTCCACTACATTGTTGAGTCGCTAGCCCTCGATCCAGGTGAAATTTTCAACATGTACAATGAAAGTAAGGTGATTGCAGACAAAGACCGCTTTGAAATGAAAATCACCGAAGACATTATCAAAGAAGGCTTTAGCACAGATACTTTCGAGGGAGCCCAAAAATTTTTGGAGAACCTCATTGCTTACTACATCATCATGGAGGGAATTTTCTTCTATTCTGGTTTTGCCATGATTTTGTCGATGCACCGTCAGAATAAAATGACAGGAATTGGGGAACAGTTCCAATACATTTTGCGTGATGAAACAGTTCACCTTAATTTTGGAATCGACTTGATCAACGGGATCAAAGAAGAAAATCCAGAGTTATGGACCGAGCAATTCCAACAGCATATTTATGATCTAGTTGCTGAAGCTACAGAACTCGAGATTGCCTATGCAAAGGATTGCTTACCTAACGGGATTTTAGGTCTAACGGCTCCCATGTTTGAAGAGTATGTTGGCTACATTGCTGATAGACGGCTTGAGAGAATTGGCTTAAAAGCTCAATATCGCAAGAAAAACCCATTCCCATGGATGAGCGAAGTCATCGACCTAAATAAAGAGAAAAACTTCTTTGAAACACGGGTTACCGACTACCAATCTTCCTCAACTTTGACATGGTAAATAATCGTCTTTTCTCTGATAATGCAGCCGTTGGATACTTTGAGGTTCTATGAAGATAGGTACTACATATCGGGGATTTATAGTTAAGCATCTTTATCACGTGGATGAGATCGGGGTTAAAGTAATCGATCTCATCCATGAGAAAAGTGGCGCACATATTGTTCATATCGTCTCTGATGATGACGAAAATATGTTTGCCATCGCCTGCAAAACTTATCCCAATAACGACTCTGGAACGCCTCATATTTTGGAACACGTTGTTCTGTGTGGGTCAAAAAAGTACCCTGTTCAGGACCCGTTCTTGGCGGTGACAAAACGGAGCTTGAATACCTTTATGAATGCCTTCACAGCCAAATTATGGACTGCTTATCCAGCTGCTTCAAAAATTGAGAAAGATTTTACCAATCTCCTTGAAGTCTACCTCGATGCTGTTTTCCACCCACGCATTGACAAAATGAGCTTTCTTCAAGAGGGCCACCGTCTAGAATTTGCTGAGCCGGACAACCCCTCCTCAGAACTTACGATTAAGGGGATCGTTTATAATGAGATGAAAGGGGCTTATGCCAACCCTTCTTCCACTTTTTGGAGAAGGATGATGCAGGGCCTTTGCAAAGATCATCCTTATGGGTTTGATTCTGGCGGGGATCCTCAAGATATTCCCCTTTTAACTTACGAAGAACTTAAACATTTTCACCATGAATTTTATCACCCCTCTAGAGTGATTTTTTGCTTCTATGGTAACATTCCTACAGAAAAGCATCTCGATTTTCTTGGGGAAAAACTTCTTGATCATGCAGAAAAGAAATCGCCTATTCCCCCTGCCCCATTAATTAAAAGGTTCACCGCCCCCGTTCGAGAAGAAATCGCCTATCCTATTTCCGAAGAGGATACTCAAAAGAAGACCTTTATTGGTTTTTCCTACCTAACAACACTCATTAAAGACAGCGATGAAACCCTTGCATTGACACTCCTCGATTCGATCCTGATGGATACTGATGCGTCTCTTCTTAAACACAAGTTAATTAGTTCAGGACTATGTGTTAACGCCGATTCGCTTCTTGATACTGATGCTAGAGAGATCCCCTATTCAATCACGCTTCGTGGCTGTGAGAAGGAAAATCGACAGGCCATCGAGGAGCTTTTGAATAAAAGCCTTCGAGAGATCGTTCATAACAAAATTCCCCACGAATTGATTGAATCCTCCCTTCATCAACTCGAATTTTCTCGCTCTGAAATCTCCGGAGATTATGGCCCTTATGGTTTAGAACTTTTTGGAAGAACTGTTCTTCCCTTCCTCCAAGGAGGATCTCTCACTGAAGGACTGCATATTCATACCATTTTCGATAGACTCCGCAACTTATTAAAAGATAAAAATTATCTCCCCTCCCTCATCGAAAAACACCTTCTCAATAATCCTCACATGTACTCTCTTGTCATGGCGCCCGATCCAACACTTGGATCAAAGCTCCATCAAGAAGAAAAAGATATGCTTGAAAAGAAGAAAAAGTCACTGACAAGTGCTCAAGTAAAAGCCATATTGGACGAAACGAAAGAGATGGAGGAATACCGAGAAGAAAAAGAGGATGAAGACCTCAGTTGCCTTCCTCTTTTAGAATTAAAAGATATTCCTAAAGAAGTTTCCTACTTTCCTCTACTTAAAGCTTCTCATGAGAATTTAGTTGTTTACCACCACGAAACTTTTACCAATAAAATTACCTACGCAACATTGGTCTTTGATCTTCCTCAAATCGATGAAATTGATCTTCCCTATCTACGCCTGTTTGCTTCTCTTTTGACCGAACTTGGAGCTGGAGGACGCAATTATCTCTCCAACTTGCAAACGATCCATGAAAATTTAGGCGGCGTATGGACAAGTCTTTCATTAAACGTCCAGAGAGAGAATATTCAAACGTGCTATCCTACCATTTCGATTTCGGCAAAGGCCCTTTCTCGTAAAAATGAAGAAATGTTCCAAATTCTAAGAGACTTCATCCTCAGTCCCGATTTAAAGGACCGAGAAAGGGTCAAGGAACTGATTTCTCAGTCGTATACCAACCTACAAAATAGGCTTAATAGCAGCGCCGTCCATTACGCATTGAAAGAATCGGCCGCCAGCGTCTCCCCTTGGAGTCATATCAACAATATATGGCATGGATTTCCCAACTACAAATTTATCGAACAACTCCACCAAAATATTGATTCGCAAATTGATACGGTCATGGAAAAATTTGCCACCCTTTCAAAAGCAATCTTCCATCTAAATAATCCCCATCTAGTTCTTTGTTGTGATGGTCAGGATTGGAAAGAGCTTGAACGGCATAAGTTTTACGGTATCGCACATCTGGCTGATGCATCAACCTCCTATCAACCATGGATTGACCTTGCAAAACCTGCTGCTGCTCATCATAGTGCAAGGACCATTGCTACACCGATCGCGCATAATGCCCAATCGATTTCTACCGTAACCATGCAATCTCCCCAAGCGCCCGCTCTCAAAATCGCAAGCTACCTTTTGGACAATATTTTTGTTCACAGAGATGTCCGCGAAAAAGGTGGGGCCTATACTTCAGGGGTAAAATACAATATTCTTACAGGCATTTATCAGTTTTTTAGCTCTCGCGATCCCAATATTGCGACCACCTATAAGGCTTTTATCGATGCGGCCGAATCGGTCATCAAAGGCGACTTCTCCGATTTAGACCTTCACGAAGCCAAACTTTCCTATATTCAGGATGTCGATGGAATTGTAGTTCCCGGATCCAGGGCCACAGTCACCTACTTTCAACTTAAAGTTGGTCTCACCAAAGAAATTCGCCAAGAGTTTAGAAAGAAGCTCCTTGCCGTGACAAAAGAGGATTTAATCGCAGCTATGCGAGAAAGGCTAAAACCTTCGATGAAAGAAAAATCAATCCGCGTTACTTATTCCTCAAAAGAACTTCTCGAAAAGCAAGATCCCTTCTTCGTTAAGTACAAACTCCCCCTCCTCGTCAGAAACTAATCTACGGGCAAACTCGACGACGATAGTTATTCATTTATCTTAAAATATTTTAACCACCCGTTCGCTAAAGCTCACTAGAGATCACAGAGCACACAGAGAAAATCATCATCCGTGTGCTCTGTAATAAGATGGCCCCGTCATTTTGGCTAACGATTGGGGTGAGGAACGCTGTGAAATGAAGCTCGTCCATGATGATGCATTAAAAAGACTAGCCGATCTTTGGGATCTGTCTTCTCGATAATTCGTTTTACATCACTAACAGAGGTAACTGATTCACCATTGATCACCATGATAATGGCTCCTTGGTTCCAGCCCATCATTGCAGCAATAGACCCTGGAAGAACACGGGTAATTACGACACCTTTATCATCTGTCTTGGCATTGAACTTATGGGCATTTTCCGGACTCAGAGGCTCGACAATAACCCCGAGCTTGTGAATCACATCGCCTTCCTGTACCTCTTCAATGGCCTTTGAACCAAGAGTAAGCACAATTACCTTAGGCTTGCCTGCTCTTAGCACCTTCAGTTTGCATTGTGTTCCGGCAGCAATCTTACCAATGGCATTGTAAAGACTCTTGGCTCCTTTGATTTCGGCTCCATTGAATTCAGTAACCACATCACCTGCTTGAAGACCTGACTGTTCTGCACATGACCCCGGAACAACCTCAG
>JAJZEO010000086.1:0-1642 GCA_021847505.1 bacterium | reverse complement strand
CTTGAGTTTAAACACTGTAACGAGATCTTCATTAAGATCTTGAATTTGCACTCCTAAGAAGCCCCTGTCAACAGCACCTTTATTGCGAATCTGCTCAAACACCATTTTTGCAATATTGCTAGGAATTGCAAAACCAACACCGATATTACCTCCAGAGCGAGATAAAATCGCCGTGTTCACGCCCACAACTTCTCCATCGAGGTTAAAGAGTGGTCCACCAGAATTTCCTGCATTGATAGCTGCATCGGTTTGGATAAAATCTTCTAATTGGGAAATTTGAAGATCCCCTCTATGCATAGCTGAAATGACCCCTGCAGTCACGCTATCTCTTAATTTAAATGGGTGGCCAATAGCAATTGTCCATTGCCCAACCTGCAGCGTGTCGCTATCAGCGAAGGTCACAACGGGAAGATCCTTTGCATCAATCTTGAGAATGGCTAGGTCTGTTTTAGGATCACATCCGACGAGGGTAGCTTCAAATTCTTTCTCCACTTCGTCATACTTTTCTACAATAATGCGGGTAGCATCCTTAACCACATGGTGGTTCGTGACGATGTAGCCATCCTCTGAAACAATAAAGCCTGATCCATGGCTTTGACCTTGGGGACCACGGGGATATCCACCGCCCTTCCGGTCACCTGGAGTCCCGAAAAATCGGTTAAATAACTCTTCTTGGAATTGCTCAAAAGGGTTTGAAGGTGCATTAGAAAATTCTTCATAGGTCTGATTCGGTTGTCCACCCATCTCTCCACGAATGTGAACAACAGCCGGTCTTCCCTTCTTTGCTACTTGAATAAACGCATTTGAGAGACTTTGCCCGCAACCAGGACACATTGCATGATCTGGCCCCTCAGCTGCCCTTAGTGACAGAGTGGCACAAGTCAAAAGTAAGCCCGTAGTCAACTTCGTTAAAGCCTTCATAGATACCTCCCTAATCATATCCGAATTTGAGAGGAATATATCACGCTTTTAAAGAATATGCAATGGGGAATGTAACATTCCCCATTGTGATTAAGACCAAGGTTTGAAAACCCGAGGACCTAGGTTTGGTGTTTTGGACATCTCTTCATAAAGGAGGGTCATTCGGTCCGAAAATATTTCAATCGGTTCAAAACCATCTTCAGAAGGGTCATCTCCTTCAAGAAATGAAGGCCCTGAGAATGCTCTGGACGAGGGTGAACTCTCCTTCGACTTTACCCCAGACGAACTGCTATCAGTTTGCAATCCCAATTCTCGCCTTTTTTCTGAAGAAAGCTGCTGAACCTCTTTCATGGCTTCCTCATTTATGGTGCCTAGCTCTAAAAGATCAACATAATCAGGTTCAGGGGACTTGAGTCGCGGTGAAACCAAAGGTGGTTCTTCACCCCTTGATAAAGCAGAATCAATTGATTTTCTAGCCGCATGTCGTGAATGAGCCTGGAGAACCTGCTTAAGTTCCTGTTTTCTTTGAATGGCAGCTTCTCTTTTCGTTTCTTTAGCAGAAAACTCCCTATCGAATTTTTCCTTCTTCTTTAATGAAATTGAATTAGGCTCAACATAGGTCGGTTCAATATTTTCGCTATTACGTCGAAAAACATCAAAAAAGCTCGATACCTTAGACATAGTCGACATAGCTGAAGCTCTTCGTGGACGTTCCTCTGAC
>JAJZEO010000050.1 GCA_021847505.1 bacterium | reverse complement strand
CCTAAATCTCGATTTTGATCCGAAGGATCATAAGAGAGACTTAGGACCTATTTTCGAATTAGGCTACAAAGCCTTCAATTTAGAGAAGGAAAAGTTGAAGTAGGGCAAAGATATCGACTTGCTTATGTTCTTTAGAAAGAACTCTTGTTGCTTAATAATCTAATTGTTACAGTTTAACATAATCTAAACAAAGTGGTTGGGAGATAGTATGGAAGTTTTAAGATCTTCTTTTGGAAATCAAGTGGCCGATCGAGTCGAGCTCACAGCAAAAAATCAGGGTGATGAACAATCACTTTGTGACAAAATCATCGAAGTCGTAAAAACCATTTTGACTACCATGGTCTACTACTTGACTTGCACTGCGGTCGATCTCTCCGAACCAAAGAAGACGGAAGAGGAAGAAGGGGGGGGCACCCTCAAAATCGAAAACGAAGGCGAAAGAGGCTCCAACGAGAGCCAAAGAGGCGCCTTGGCATCCGCTTGATACGCGAAATCCTGCATTTACGAATCAAGACGACATTTTTGCAGAGCTCGCTAAAACCTTCCCCAAAAAAGGGCTCTCTGCTGAAGAGCAAGAGAAATTAATCTATGCCATTGCTGTAGTTTTGTTTGCGATAGCGCCCGAAAATGGGGGTGTTGCTATACCCAATCTTCGCTACCAAATTGTTTCCTGTAGTGAGGGGGGGGGAGATGGTTGTGAATATATCCCATGACCTAGTTTCGGGGCATCCTCCACAAGACTTAGAAAAAAAATGTCAGGAGAGACTACAAGAGAAAAGAGTTATGCTGTCGATGCAGCCCCCAGAAACATCGGATACGACGGTGACCCACCATCTAGTGATCGACACACGAAAGCGATACATGAAAGAAGAAAAGCAAAAAGTGGAAGACTATAAGGAGGAAATCACTAGGAAATTTGCGGAGAAAGCCCCAGGACTTTGGCTAAAGGATAGTGTGGTTCAGTATTTTGGAGAAACTCTTGCGAACTTCTACGTCATGTTTGGAGCAGATAAATACCCCTTTACTTTGGGAGAGGTAGAATTTAGGAAGCCCTCACATTCTGATACAGATTGGGATAGAGTTTTTAATTGTTATCTTTTTCCTCTAGTCTTTACAGAAGGGACTCCGCCGAGAGATCTCGTTGAGTGGAATTATAAGTCTGGGATAGATACTATGGGCACTGGCTATTTTATTCCCCTTGCTTTTGTAGGCTCTAAAAAGGTTGAAGGTTCTGAGGGGGAACTCTCTTGGTTTTTAAAAGTTCGTTTACACGACTGCACAGTAATCGATTAATCAACTTTTATTATAAAGTTCGCTGCGATAATTATGAATATTCGTTGATTTCTTAATCATTATTTTATAATTGATATAAGTACAACCCAGGTTTGAGACGCAAGGGTTCTTTCGAGTGAAAAGAGGATGCGACTCGTCATAAACAATTAACCTAAGGAATGTTACCTTATGTTATATATCGCCGACTTCATGAGGGATTTTCATACCAAGTTGTATGAAGTGACTCCTGAAGATCTTAAACGTGACCTGGCTAAGCATGAGAGGACGGTAAAACATACTCTTTATATGGTCATGGGTCAGCATGAGCATTTTCGGAATGAGGATGCTGCGTTGTTTCAGGAAAAGTTTCATGTGCGCATCGATCAAATGGCAAGCGATTTTCGTACATGGAAAAGGGCTGGATGCAAACCTTACGCTAAGCCTAAGCAGTTTGTCTCTGGAAGGATTGCGGGGGCCTCAAAGAAAGCCTTCGATATGGTTCTCAACCGTTATATCGTAGAATCTGGTGGGCCGATCAGGCGTGCCGAAAGAGTCTCTGAGTATCAAGAAGATCGCTCCTTCATCTTAGAAGTAAGAGAAGAAGCATCTCCTCTCGATGATGCTGCATAAAGCCTTTTCAAAAAGCCAGACAATCACGTCTGGCTTTTTTCCATCCTTGATAAGATTTTTGGTGCTAGTATATTTAAAAACAAAAATATTTTATACTGTGAGAGCTTATTCTTAAATAGAGAAACAGGATATGGAAGATCGAGGGCAAGATAGACAGGATAAGTTACTGTATACCGATCTTACAAAGACGATTTTACATTGCTGTTTTGAAGTAATCAACACGCTTGGAGTTGGATTTTTAGAGTCTGTTTATCGAAACTCGCTTCTTATAGCGCTACTAGAAAATGGTTTGAGGGTAAATTCAGAGCGCTGCTTTGAGGTGATTTTTCATGGTCGAAAAGTAGGTCAGTTTATTCCAGATCTGATTGTTGAAAATGTTGTCATTGTAGAACTAAAAGTAACCGAATATTTACTTAGAGAACATCAAGCACAATTGATTAATTATTTAGCTGTTACAGATATACAGGTGGGACTATTAGTAAATTTTGGCAAAAAAAAATTGGAATACAAAAGGGCTTATCATCCTGCCTATCATGCCCCTGATCTTGCAAATCCTGTTCCCTTTTAAATCTACAGTCCTGTTACATCTGATGTTTTATGAAATTGTCCAAAATTAACAAGTTATAAACTATAGCAATAGCCAGACAATCACGTCTGGCTTTTTTCCATTGTTGTTTCAGCGGCGGGGGCGTAGCCCATCGCGAGTTTTTCGAGTGTTTGTGTCGTTTGTTTGATGTAGTGGGGGAGAATTTCCGGATGGAGCTCCCTTTGCGCAAGTAGCGAAGTGTGGTAGATTTGCTTGATCAAGAGCTTAGCCAGTTCAGGCTCGGCTTCGCGAATTTGCAACATTTTCTGGATCAGCGGGTTGTTCGTGTTTACGACAAAGGTGTGTTTTCCAAAGATGTCATGGGGCATCTCTTTTTGTGTCATGATTAGGTATTCACGCATGCGGCGTGCGCTTTCATCGATCATCACAAAGCCGGGAAGTGACTCGGTAGCCAGTGACTTAGCCTCCACGCCAATCCCGTCGACTTCTAAGTCGAGCTTGATTTTCTCGGCGATGTGGGCGGCTTCAGAGCGTCCATCAGCGTGAAGAAGGTCTTTAGCCTTATTGGAATCGATGATCAAATCGTCAATTCCGCCATCGACTCTTTGGAATTTGAATTTTGGCTCGCTCTTTGATTCTAGGTTGTTGAAGATGGCTGTATCGAGCGTTCCTCCAGCAATGAGCACTTCAATCCCTTTTTCTTTGTAGAGGTCAAGGAAGGTAGAGTGTTCTGAATCGTTGATGGTGTAAAAGACTTTGTGATTATAGGCCTCTCCATGTGCCTTGTTGTAGGTCTCGACAGTTTGCCATTTTCCTTCGGTATTTTTCCAAATGAGCAGTGGCTGGGCCCTTTCGTAAAATTTCTCGTCATGAAGCATCCCGAGCTTGATGATGGTCTCCATATCAGGCCAGGCTTTTTCATACTTGTCAGGGGTTTCGGCGTAGAAAGTGGCGAGTTTATCGGCGACCTTTTTGGCAATGTGCAGAGAGAGCTTGCGCACGGTGCTATCCATTTGTAGGTAGCTGCGAGAAACGTTGAGGGGAATGTCAGAACTATCGATCGCGCCCCGGAGCACTGTCAAAAAGTCGGGGAAAAGACCTTCGACATTTTCAGAAACGAAGACTCTACTTGAAAAGAGCTTCATGTTCGAATGGGAAAAATCGAATCGTGGGGTGATCTTGGGGAAAAAGAGGATCCCTTGGAGGTGGAAGGGGTGGTCGATGTTGAGGTGGATCCAAAAAATCGGATCGGGTTCGAACGGGTAGAGCTTTTTGTAGAAAGCAAGATACTCTTCATCGGTACACTGGGAGGGATTTTTGACCCAGAGGGGCTCATCAGGATTGATTCTTTCTTGGTTGGATGGTCCTTCTTGAAAATAGACGGGGAAGGGGAGAAAGGCGCAGTATTTTTTGAGGGTTTGTTTGACTTTGACTGGATCTAAGTATTCTTCGTCACTGACGTGGAGGGTGATCTTGGTGCCGCGCGTGCTCCAGGTCCCTTCTGTGAGGTGATAAGAGGTCGAGCCGTCGCTCTTCCAGTGTGCAGCTACCTCACCACGTTTGTAAGAAAGGGTGTCGATTTCGACATCGCTGCTAACCATGAATGCCGAGTAAAATCCAAGACCAAAGTGGCCAATGAACGAATCTTTCGTCTCTTTGGTTTCGTATTTCTTGGCAAAGTCCTCAGCTCCGGAAAAGGCGAGTTGGCAAATGTATTCTTCGACTTCATGGGGCGTCATCCCGAGACCGTTGTCGATAATTGTGATCGTTTTGGCCTCTTTATCGAGATTGACTTCGATGCGGAAAGCAGACTCGTCGACCTCAAGGCCTTCGGAGTCTCGCAAAATGCACAGCTTTGATAGGGCATCACACGAATTGGAAACGAGCTCTCGTAAAAAGATGTCGCGATCTGAATAAAGCCATTTCTTAATGATGGGTAAGAGGTTTTCACTATGAATTTTCAATTTGCCTTCAGCCAAGAGATCCTCCCTATTTTATAAGTAAAGCTAGTAAACCGGCTTGCTGTAAGATGATAATGATGACCGAAATTGATGCAAGATATTTTATAGAATAATACCAGGGAAGAGCGAGCCAACCGCTAGTAGTTCCTGATCGAAACTCTGCAAGAATAAGTTGTTTGCTGTAGTTCCATCCGACAAATAGTGTGACAAAGAGGCAGGCAAACGGAGCCATCCAGCTTGAAACCAGGTAGTCGATGGTATCGAGAAAGCTTTTTCCGTAGACGGCTTGCCAGCTAGGGAAAATCAACTTGGACCCTGAAAGAGCGCTGGGAATGCCCACAACAAAGGTGATGAGCGACATGCTGTAGACGGCTTGTTTGCGTGTGATGGCAAAGACTTCCATGATGTTGGCGACGAGTACCTCTAACAAGGAAATGCTGGAGGTGATGGCTGCAAAAAAGACGAGGGAGAAGAAAATAGTCGAGATCAAAAGGGAGGCGGGTAATTTAGCAAATAGCACAGGGAGGGTTTTAAAGAGTAAGCCGGGCCCCTCTTCGGCGGGAAGTCCGAAACTGAAGACAACGGGGAAGATAGTGAGTGCGGCGATGATCGATGCTAAGACAGTCATAAAAGCGATCAAGGCTCCATTTTTGGGGATGTCGACCTCTTTTTGCATATAACTTCCATAAGTGATGATAATTCCAAAACCTACGCTTAGAGTAAAGAAGGCCATTCCAAGGGCGTTCAAAATCCCATTGCTACTGAGTTTGTCCCATCTAGGAATAAACAAAAACTCGACTGCTTGGCCGAAACCAGGCAAAGTTGTTGCATAGATGAAAAGGCCGATCAAGATGATAAAGAGGGCCGGCATCAACACTTTTGACCAGTATTCAATTCCTTTTCTAACGCCGCCGATGACAATGCCTAGGTTAGCAAGCAAATAAATGGTAAACCAGAAGATATTGATTCCTGGGGCGCGGAATAGGGTGTCGAAAGTTGCGCTGATCTCGGCTGCCGATTTCCCTGTAGTGAACTGGTTGAGCGACATCAAGGTGTAACTGAGTGACCACCCCGCTACAACGCAGTAAACGGTGAGGATCAAGAGGCTAGTCAGTACGTTTAGCCACCCTAGAATGCGCCAATTTTGCGACCCTCCTGAAAGTTCAGTAAAGGCTAGGATCGAGCTTCGCTGTGCCTTGCGTCCGATGGCAAGATCGGCAATAAAGACAGGTAGCCCAATCGAGAAGGTAAAGATCACATAGAGGAGGAGAAAAGCACCACCGCCATTAGTGCCAGTCATATAGGGAAATTTCCAGAGTGAGCCAAGACCAATAGCGGACCCTGCAGTTGCCATTAAGAATCCAATTCTCGAAGCCCAGTGTTCGTGTGTCTTAGACATGGAGAGTAGGGTACAAGAATTAAAGTTTAATGTGTAGTTAAAAAACGCCCTATTCAGATATACAAATGAGTAGATGAAGATACTAGTAGCTCAACTCAACCCGATCATTGGCGATCTTGCCGGTAACACCCAAAAGGTGATTTCTACCCTTCAGTATGCGAGGGGGGAAAAGATCGACATTGTCTGTTTCCCTGAAATGACCCTCTGCGGCTACGCCCCTGACGATATGGTTCTCCATGTTAAGTTTATTGACGAAATGGAAAACTGCCTAGATCAGGTGGTTAGGGAGTCGAAAGGGATTTCCTGTATCGTGGGATTGATCAGAAAAAATTCGCAGAGAGAGGAAAAAGGGCTTTTAAATAGTGCTGCTGTGATCTCTGACGGTAAATTACTGGGCTTTCACGACAAGTGGCTTTTGCCTACCTATGATGTGTTCAATGAAAGGCGCTATTTTTCCCGAGGAAAGACAATTCAAGTTTTCAATATCAAGGGGATAAGGATTGGGGTTTTGATCTGCGAGGATATGTGGCAAAACGCCGGTGAGGAGATTGCAGGGACCACTTACCCCTGGGATCCTGTGCGTGAGCTAGTTGTCTATAAGCCCGACATTTTGTTTAACTTAACCGCATCCCCCTTTCAGTCGCGTAAAGCCGATATCAGGGTAAAAGTGTGCAAGGCTGCGGCTCACACTCTCCGTTGTCCTATTGTGTATGCATGTCAGGTAGGCGCAAATGGTCCGGTGGTCTTCGATGGGTATTCCCTTTACGTTGATGCTGAAGGGGAACTCCGCCAGATGGCCAAAGGGTTTCAAGAAGATTTCATGGTCATCGACACGGATAATAAAACCAATCGAGTCCCTTTTGAACATGACCAGATGTACGATGTCTATGCGGCTCTTCGTCTGGGGGTTCGTGACTATTTTTTAAAATCGCAGCAGATTAAGGCGGTGATCGGGATTTCAGGGGGGGTTGATTCTGCGGTTGTCGCTTGTATTGCGCGAGATGCCCTCGGAGCAGAGAACATTCGTGGAATCTTTATGCCGACGAGGTACAGCTCGGTTGAATCGTACGAGGATGCAAAAGAGCTCTGTGAGAACCTGGGGATTAAGTTTGATCGGATCGAAATAGACGAGACGTTTGAACATTTCCTCAATTTACTCAATCCTTATCTGCACTTTGATGACGACCGGTATGGAACCCAGGATGTGACTGAGGAAAATTTGCAAGCCCGGATCCGAGCCATCATTTTAATGGCCTTCTCGAACAGGGAGAGGTCCCTTTTGCTTAGCACAGGCAATAAAAGCGAGCTTGCTCTTGGGTATTGTACTTTGTACGGCGATATGTGCGGAGCGATCAATGTTATCGGCGATCTGCTCAAGACTGAGACTTATCAACTTGCTAACTGGCTTAACCGGGAGTGGGAGATGATCCCCCCTCGGATCATCACTAAGGCTCCTTCAGCAGAACTCAAACACAACCAAAAAGATAGCGATACGATCCCCCCTTATGAAATCATCGACAACGTGATCCGTGGTTATGTTGAGGATTGCGCCTCACTGGAGCAAATTTCAAAAACTTACCATATTGATCTTGCCATGGTTAAAAGTGTCGTTAGTCGTATCTATAAGGCAGAGCACAAAAGGCGGCAGGCAGCCCCCTCTATCCGCATTTCCAAAAAATCATTTAGCCTTGGTCGGCAAAAGCCGCTCCACTTCAGTGGTGCCAAAACCGAGCAAATTTTTTAAAAAAATACCTTCTCTTTACAATGAGAAATATTCCGGTTATATTTTTCGTAATTTATTAAGGGAGAGTAGGGTTATGGATGGTTTAGATACGTCACAACTAGGCGTACAATCTTTGGAAAGTTCAGTGGTTGGTTCAGGGGGTGGTTCAAGGGGTGCTTCGGGCCGTACCTCAACAGTATCAACACCAGGGGTGCCTCAGCAGTTCTATACGCACTTAGAGCCTGGTAAGGTCCCTGTAAGAGGGGTAGGGGCGGAGAACACTTTTTTTCAAGAAGGTGGACTTGAGGGGAGGCATTATCACGTTTCAACAGCAACAACCAGTTTAGGGAGTTTGCGAGGGGCTGTTCAAGATTTAAATGTGGTCAGAGGGCCTTTAGCAGAGGGGCGACAAGTTTCTGTTTGGACCGAGGAGCAGACTACTGGAAGAAAAGGATTTGGAGGGTCTCTGTTAAAGACTACGACGGTTAGAGAAATTAGAGTCGAACAGTTTAAACCCGGTTGGCTACTTATTTCCCTCATAGGCGCTAGCGAAGCGAGCAAAATTTAAACGATCACGACGAAGCTAAGGGTATT
>JAJZEO010000138.1 GCA_021847505.1 bacterium | reverse complement strand
CCGATCTTATGAACGTGCCTCTCCTGTCTTGTGTACATGGAATGACACATCTCATTTGAAATAGTTCTATTTGTTGAAGTTGTGATGGTTAAGTATAACAAGGGCCAAGCCTCTTGCAATGTAGTAACTCATACAAATTCCAAATTGCACATTGGTAGGAGCTGATAATAGTATGGCCAAGAGGATGAAGAGGGGCACGAAATAATCAGGAAGTGGAAGGGGTCTACCAAGTCTTCTGGCAATATCGAAGGATAGAGCTGTCAGAAAGTAATAAGAGCAATAAACCATAGTTACTTGAAGAGTAGACATGGCGCTCAAAATCGGGACAAAAAGCATTAAAATTGCGATAAACAGAGCATGTTGTACCGAATAGCGTGGCTTTTGAAAAGAGATCAGAATGAAAAAAAGGATGGGAAGGATGAGTGTAAACCATTTGAGCGTAGAATAAAACGCAATGACGATCAAGATGAAGCAAATAATCACGTTGAAAAAGACAAGTCTGAAAAATTCTTGCCGAGAGAGTCGATTTTCCATTTTCTTATATATTAGTTTTACAAATTAATCTTTCTCTCATTATACTACTTTAAAATTTAATTGGTGCTTTTTACAAGTTGGATGCGTAAAGCTTTATTATTTTTTATCGTAGGGTTTCACCTTAGCGCTTCGGTCCCCGTTTATCATCAGCTTGAGCCTCAGCTTGTTAATCAATTTCCTGTCAATTTGCAATCGGGCTCTGTCGAGATTTCTGAGGCTCACACCCTTTCTGTGGGACCAGAAGAGGTGTCGATTAGGCGTCGCTATAAAAGCCCCAAGTGGGATGAGAAGGCGCATTGGTGGGTCAATCAATACATTCATGTCTATCAAACAATGGAGGGATACACACCTCTTTACTTAGTTTATGACATTGAAGGGGAGAATCTGCTGACTCTTCAGCCCAATAAGCCTGCCTTAATTTATTACGATCATAAGAGCTTAGAGCCTTATACCGTTACAATGAAGTTAGAGAATGGTTTGCTTATTGTCGACTATGGAAAGGGGATACAAAGGATCTTTGAGAAAAATCCCCTGAAGACCTCTTTTACTTATCGTTTGACGAGAGAGAAAACTTTTTTAGGGAATTGGCGTATCTATCATTATGACCGAGCGAGTCGCTTGGTTGGTATTGAAGTTCGTTCATCAGATATGCAAATTAAATTCGGGGATGTTGATTTTCGATATATCGGAAAGGAAGTTGCTGATCCAAGTCTGATGGTCTCTCTAAATGGACAACCTAAACACATCTACAAATTCACTAAACCAAAGGAAATTTATCTTCTAGACTACATAGAAGATATGAATAGACTACGAGAGTACTACACTTATGGAGAGGTTTCAGGAAAGAAAAAAAAGATAAAGGGTCCCCTCCGGCTCACGAAAATTTCTTATCCCACCGGTGGTTATCTAGAGTTTCACTATAAGAAAAATCAAAAGAATGAGCATCAAGTTGACCAGATATTTCGGCAGGGGGCAGGTTGGGATGAGCGGATCAAATTAGCAGATCTTCACTACGGAGAAAATGAATGTGAGGTGATTTTTTTTGATCATCAAAGGCATTTGTATCGGTATGGAGATGAGGGTCATTTAGTATTTGCAAAGTGGGGCGATATTGAGCAGACACATTTGTATAATCAGCAGGGGCTGTTAGACTCGAGAGTGACAAAAGACGATGATGGTAGAATACTTGAACGAAAGCTTACCTACGATGAAAAGAAGAATGTGACGCAAGACCAACTTGCCTTTGATGGGGAAACGTTTTTTCAAACGTACGAATATGATGATCAGGGTCGTCTGATTCACTCTTCCAATAGCAGCGGAAGGATAGAGCACATTTCTTATTGGGGCGATACTAATCTTGTGGAAAGGGATGAAATTGGGGATCATGTCAATTCATTTGAGTATGATACAGGAGGAAGGGTCACAAAAAAGCGGGAAGATGATGGAAAAATCATCTCAAAGATTTTCGAATATGAACGAAAGGGCAATGACATTATCGAGGAGCGAGAAGGATTTATAAATCCAAAGACTAAGCACCTCGAAATCAACGCTACACATCGGTATACCTATGATGCAAAACACCAAATCGTGCGAAAAGAGTCGTTTGATCGTGTAGATAGGAGTTTTTTTTGGGAAACATTTTCCTATACACCTCGTGGTTTGATCGAAGAAAAGAGGAGCTCAACAGGATATTGGGTCCGTTTTCTTTACGATGAAAGAGGTCGAATTCTTGGCGAACAAGGCTTGGATTTAGAGATAAGCTATGAATATGACTCTCTCGGTAGAGTAATAAAGAGAATAAGGCAAACATCTAAAAGAGCGCCTTTGTTTTCCGAGTATTTTTATGATCCTTATGATCGCTTGATAGGGAAGAGAGAAGAGAGTGGTAAATTCATTCATTATGAGTACGATCTTCTTCATCGAAAAGTGGGGGATGAAACAGGACATTGGGAATTAGATGTTTTAGGAAATAGGAGGGTGTTCCGAGACGTAATCGGCGATCTCACAACATATGAAACCACCCTATATGCTTACCCACGAAAAACTGTTTATCCTGATGGGAGTCTTGAATCGTGTCAGTTTGAAGAATTTGGCCGGATTCGGACCTTGATCGATGGTTGTGGCATCCAAACTAAGTGTAAGTTTGATGAACGGTCTCGATTAATCGAAAAGAATTGTGAAGGGCGTCAAATTGGGTATCAATATGTGGGTGATAAGCTAGTTTCGGTAAAAGAGAGGGAGAAAGAGGTACTTAAATTTTCCTATGATGGGTTTGGACGGATTTTGACAGAAGAGGGACTCGGTTCCTACAAACATTATCATTATGATCATATTGGACAGTTGCTTTCTCAAGAAGAAGAAGGTAAAACGACTCTCTTTAAAAGAGATGGGCTCGGTCGGGTTAAAATGAAATGGCAGGGAAGGTCTCTTAGCTCATATGAATATGACGAAAGGGGAGAGGTGCTGGCTTGGAGTCGGGGTGAGGGAGATGAAAAGTTAACCTGGCGTCGTGTTTATGATGGTTTTGGAGATTGTTGTTTAGAATATGAACCCCGAGGAGGGGTTACAGAACGAATTCATGGGTACAACCACGAAAAGATTATCGATCCAATGGGGCGACAAGAGGAGATCCATACAGATGAAGAGGGGCGTGTAATTTATAAAAACTTCGAAAGGGGGTTGAAAGAAGAAAGCTTTACCTATGATGGGTTAGGTCGGCTTATCTCTCACAAATTGATTCAAGAAGGTGAGACCAAAGAAGCGAGTTACAATTATGATCAAAGAGGGCGTTTAGTTAAGCTTCAAGATCCCTACGGTATACGGGAGAAGGGGTACAATGAGCGAGGAGAGCTCATTTGGGAAAAACGGGAAAATGGCATAAAGATCTCATTTTGTTACAATCCCCACGGAGAATTGATTGAAGTTAAATCGGACGATCGAACGGTTCATTACGCATACCAATACGATGAGTGGGGCAATGTTGTAGAAACTCGTAATCTGATTACTGGAAAAGTAGGCCGAAGAAAGTACGATGAATACCACCGAATGATCCTTGAGGAGTTAGAAAATGGGCTGAGCATTGAATATGAATATGAAGGAACAAGAAAACGTGCCATCAAACTATGCGATGGTTCTTCAATACACTATTGTTATGATCAAGGAGAAATTGCCCGAATTTATCGTCTCGATAGAGAGAACAACTTTCTCTATGACCATCTAATTTCCCTGAATACTCAAGGGAACATTGCCTTTGAGGTGATGATTGGTGGGTTAGGTCGAATTGAACGGGGCTACACCCAAGCCCTTAAAATGACTTCAATCACAACACCCTTTCATTTTGAAAAGGTTCTTAAAAGGGATTTGGTTGGCAATATACTTCAAGTCAATCGAAATGGAGGGCCGTTTATCTACCCCGTAGACACTTTTGATAGGTTGGAAAATTCAAAAGAATCGTGTGAGAGGGACGATGCTGGGCGAATCATTCGTTTTGGCAACAAGAGCTTTTCATATGATGCACTAGATCGCCTGGTGGAGGTAAATGAAGGGTCTGATTGTGTGAAGCTCACTTATGATGCAGAAAGTCGTCTTATCAGCCGTGAAGTTAACGGAAAACTCGATCGCTTTATTTATGACGAGATGCTTGAAATTGGGCTAGTTGATGAATCGGAAATGATCCGTGAGCTTCGTCTTCTGGGGTATGGGAAAAAGGGAGATATAGGGCGATGTGTAGCGATAGAGCTCGATCAAGTCGTCTATGCGCCTTTGAATGATCTCTTCGGAAATATTATCGGCCTTGTCGAGATGGCTAGTAAGCAGCTTGCTGGAAAATGGAGCTTGACCCCCTTTGGGAAGGAAGAAAACTCCCAAGGTGTCGTATCACCTTGGCGATTTCAATCAAAAAGGATCGATGAAACAACGGGTTTGGTTTTCTTCGGGTTTAGAATCTACTTGCCGCAAGTGCAAGAATATTGCCAGCTTGACGCACGGGGTGAAGTAGGGATTCAAGATTTGCTCTCCTTCAATCAAAATAACCCTCTAAGGTATTGCGATCCATGGGGATTGGAAGTTGCTGGAGAGGGTGGCTATATTCCTCCCAATTATGATAATTGCTATAGCTCTCCTAGGGATCCTGCTTTTAAAATCATCTTTGAAAACTATCCATGGACAGAACGGGTCTTTATCCCTAATCCTGACGATATTTACCATTATCCTGGTCGGGAACATTCGAATAAAGAGAATGCTGTCGTAGTGATGAATGGGATCAGAAATGACAAAAGTGACTGTAAGAAATTGATTCACATGATTGCAGAGCACTATTCGGGAAAGCTGGTTTCTGTACTCAACCAAAGTGGAGGTACGGCCTATGATATTGCGAGATCGTTTTTTGAGCTTATAGGATGTGAAACGGCCCCCATCCTCAATCTACGAAAAATTCTCTATGATTTACACCAAGAAGGGTATAAAAACATTCATCTCCTTACCCATTCAGAAGGGGGGATTATTGCAAAGCGCGCTATGGAGGCGCTTCCTTGGGCTCTTCGAGAAAATTTGAGTGTTAGTACATTCGCGTCGCCAGTTAGGATACCGAAATGCTATGCAAAACATGTAGAAAATTACGCGCTAAACAATGATGTGATTGCCAGGCTCAGTCGCTTCACAATGGCTGCCGACCATCGACAAGGGCATACTATTTCGTACAAGATTCTTAAAAGTACCCAGTCAAGTTTGATGGAGCACACCATTTACTCTCCTTCGTATGTAATGACGATTGCTCAAATTTTAGAATCGATTGAAACAAATCAGTAATCCTTGAAAAAAACGGGGCACTTGGGATATGTGCAAGCTATGAAGAGAGTCTGGTTTTTATTGATCGCTTGTATGGTCGCCTGTGTGGTTGCCTCATGTGGACGGGGGAATTCTAACCAATTTGCTGAAAAAGAAACAGCTGATAGAGTGTTTTCTCAACTTCAAGAAGATTTTGGGCTCTATTTAATTGATCATAAACTGACACGTGCCCCTCAGCTGAAAAAGATCGTTGCCAATTTTTACCATTACGATGAAATGAGTGTAAGAGAAGCGAGATTAGTCATCTACAATGCGGCGCAAACGCTTTTAGAAAATTTTAACCAGCTTTATCCTACTAAATTAGGTTATCACCACTTTCCTTTAACGCAGGAGGACTTGGAGATTTCGATCTCTTTTGTTGATCCTACGACTCACAAAAGGTACTCTTGTGGCGCCATTTGTCATGCCTCATTGATAGACGGTAGAGTTTACTATTCTACTTACGTAGATCATGAAGATAGACACGAAACGGTACTCCAAGAATCGTTTGTTTCAACCTCAAAATAGCTTTGTGTAAGACAAGACAAGAGAGACAAACTCTGCGCTATGTCTTCCAGTAACGCTAAACCATACTCCACCAATGAAACCTGATGAATCATCGATATTGTACTCGATTGCGGGCGCAAGAGAGAGCTGATCACTTGAAGGGGCTCCATTATCAGGAATTCCTCCAGAAGAAGTTACCCCAGGAGTTCCTGAGAAGAGGCTCTTTGAGCTCCACGTGTAGGCAACGTCCGTTGCAATTACCCATTTTTGAGTGAGGCTTACCTCTATACCCAAGTCGAGGTTGTAGCTGTTTCCAACATTCACCTCACCTTTGGTACCGATTCCTCCGCCATAAGCATTGTAGTCATGCACAGTAACATCGTTATTGGGTAAATTACAATTGGCAGCGAATCGAATTGCGGTAGGATGTAGCTTGAACCACCAAAAAACCTTGCTGACGATAAAGCCGACGGTAGTTTGGAAAGCTCCCGCTCCTGTTGCATCTAATCCTAATCGTTCAGGATTTAAATCTTGGTATTTTCCCGTTGGAAACAATTCTCCTACAATCACTCGAATATTGGGAATATAGGGGGTTTCCTTATAAAGTTGGAAACCAAACTGCAACGGTAAGTCAGCAAAATTTCCCCCGTATTCATTCTTTTCCCAACGGAAAAACGCTTGGGGGACCACAGTCACGTCAAGCCAATCAGTAATCCCTGTTTGTAATACCATTGCAGGACTAATAAAGTAGGCATTAGGGGTCTTAACCGTATGTCTTTGACCATCATAGGAATCATAGTTCACTGTGAGATAAAGATAGGGCTGAAAGTTTAGTTTTTTGGGGGGGCAATTTGATGCTGAACCTGTAATCAAGGGGCCTGTATACCAAGGGATGAACATCTTTTGGGCGATTTCAAAGTCAGACTGAGCCTGGTTGATCTCTTGATTAATCTGTTCAGGAGACTTAGTAGGTGGGGCTTCAGGTATCGTAGTTTTCGTGTCATCTGTTGCCGCAACCCACTCATCCGCAGAAAGAAGCGAAATTACGCAAAAAGAGAGAAAAAAAAATGGTCTCATGGCCTTGCCTTTTTTAGAGGCACTCTATAGTAAATAGTGTTATAAAACAAGTGAGATATTGAAGATGACCATTTCAGGACCTACTCCAGACCGCCCTACTTATGAGAGCGATCTTAAAAGGAGCATTGATTTATTTGAGAAAAGCTTTCAAAACGTTCAGACTTCCCAATTTGATGCTCAAAAAGATCAGTATGTTAAGGTGATGCACGAGTCGCTCAAGACGATTCAAGAATCAGCAAGTGGTTTATTGAATAGTAAAATTAGGGAGATGAAGGAACAACTCTCCCAAGATTTGGATACTTATCTAGCTTCTCCGACAGATGAGACTAAAGAAAAGGTCCAAAAAGACATCAGTCAAATCAAAAGAGAAGTATAGTTTCAGAATCTCATTCCACTGATGATTCAATTTCAGTAACTTGCGGCGCTGTAGCTACGTTGGATTCCAAGGAGGGATTTTCTGAATTGAGAGTCTCTGATTGAGTACAGACGTAGGCGTTTTGACTCACATCATAAACTGAATAATAGACCTTATTTTCAAATATATGAATTTGAGAGAGTTGGCTATACGGCTTTCGGTCATCCCCCACAAATACAATCGATATAGAAACGTGATCAAAGCTGATGGGTGTCTTAATTACATACGAGAGGAGCTTTTCCTCAAGATTCAGGTCATGGATACAAGTAGATACTAAATCGGTGAGGAGTGCGCGGGCTTCTTCTTTTGAAAGTTGCTTATTTGACTCGAAGTCGGCATAAAACCCTCGCACCTTTCTCTCATCAAAAAAGCCACCACAGCCAAGCATCTTAATTTGTTTGTCTTGAGAGGCTTTTTGGCAAAATTTCTTCATTGCTACATCTGTTGCTTTCACATGAGCAGGAGCCCTTGCACAGGCAGAAAAGATACAAGCTAGCACAAGTGTCAATCGAAACATCAACGTCCCTCTTAAAGCGGTGAATTCCCCTCTTATACAAAAAAGGGAGAGCGGTTGCCAAGAAAAATCCGAGCAACTTATTCAGCTGACCCGAAACGGCCATCACCAGTTCTCGGTGGACCGCCTGGACGGCTAAAGCCACCAGCTGTACCAAAACCGCCTCCACCAACTCTTGATGGGCCCCCAGGACGACCGAGATCACCAGGTGCACCGAAACCACCAGCATCACCAACTCTCGGTGGACCGCTTGGTCGACCGAAGCCACCAGTTGTACCGAAACCGTCATCACCCGCT
>JAJZEO010000024.1 GCA_021847505.1 bacterium | reverse complement strand
ACTTGATGATCCCGCCTATTAAGTCAGACGTCGAAGAGCTTTAATTATGAGCGACTTATGTGTTTCTGTTGGCTCAATAAAATAGCTAGGAAAGATTTGAGAGGGGTCTTCGTCCTCTATTAAGGAAAATAAAGCCTCAAGGGCATTAGAATGGCCAGGAATAGGGGATTGGTAGTTGGCAAGTCGATAATAGAGCCTCGAGGCTAAGACTGGCTGAGCCTCTTCTTTAATGGCTTCGATCAAGGCCGTGGCCACCTGATTGAGATTTCCCAGAGAGGGGAGTCTTCCGGGGGAGGCGGGATCATCAAGTCGGGGCCTTGGGGTTAGATGGAGGATCTCTAGGTGAGTTTCTGAACGGGCCATACGGGTCTTATAAAGGAATGGGGCTTGATAGTCGGCAAACTGATCCTTAAGGTGGTTAATTTGGGATAAGCTTCCCTGAATAGCGAAAACGTATTGGTCGAGGTAGAGAGAATAATCGACTGCGGTGTCATAATCGACCTTTGCCTTGAGCAGTCGGCTATGGACTTTTTCATAGTGTGCCCAATCCTGATTTTCCTGATCGGTGAATGGCTCATCGGTCTCTAGAGCCATTTCGACTTTTGCAGCGATTTGATGATAGGCGGCCTCTAAAGTGGTAATTCTCGTTTCTAGAAGGGAAATTGCTTTAAGTTGTCTTGTCCTTAATGAGGTAGTGGGCTTTTCCTCTAACGAATAGATGGTCTTATATAAGCGTGAGAGGTGGCCTAAAGCGGTCTTCTGACACCCTTCATCTTGGGCATAGGCATTTTGGAGTCTTTGAAAGGAAAGCCGGATCCCCTGTGCTTTAAAGGAGGCTGCTATTGCCTCAATCATTGTCTTCGAATAAGGGGTCTTTCTGCCATGGAGTAAGAAGAGCTTAAGAGTGTGAAAAGCGATCAGTTTTTTGTTAAATCCCTGGGGAAAACAAGGGGAGTATTGGGCGGAAAATCCCTTAATCCTTGTGAGTAAGTGGGTAATGCTCGATTCAAGGGAGGAAAGCTCTTTTGCCTCTTTATAGGCACGATAGACGAGGATCGCTTCAAAGGTTTGGTCCTGCGTGGGGGCGCTAGCAACCAACTTAGAAGCTCCATGGGTGATTTTAAAGGCCTCAATCGCCGCTGAGATGACACCCATGCTCTTACGAAGGTCGCAATAAAGTGCATAGCCGCTATCCGGTCTAGGTAGCTCAGAGGGGGTCGTAATGACACGGAATCCATGGATTTTCCTTATTGATATTGGCACGATTATAACAAATAATTGACTAATTTTCAATTATTTATTATAATGGATTATGCTTTATGAAGGCTATAAGGAGAAAATTATGGCATCCTCAGATCAAATGAAGTCCCAAATCGCCGCCCTAGAGAGTAAAGTTGACCTACTCGAGTCTGAAATCATCCATTTGGACGAAATCTTAAAGAAATGCGGTTTTTCTAGTGGGATCACCACCCTTAAGGCAACTGTACTCGAGCTCCTCGGAGAGATCGAGGGCGATGGCGACGAGCCCTTCGCCAATATCTAGGGAAACACTCTTTTTTTTTGCAAAAATCTCGCCTTTTCGTTTTATAGTCATTTGATTTTTGATTGATACTTTTTCGTTGGGCTTATCTTCATCTTTTTGCCTGGCTGTATCGGCCTTGTTACAAGAACAAAGGCCTGCTTCGCCATCGCTTCGCTTGCAAAAATCTGAAGCAATCCCTTAGAAAAAAGTATCAATCAAAAGTCAAATGACTATAATAGCACTCTCTAAGGCGAGGTTTTTATATTTATGGCCAAGTTGAAGTTTAATGATGATGATGAGGTAGAAATCCCCGATGGGGAGGCAATAAAGCCCTATTGTGAAGAGGCTGGGGTTCCCTTTGCCTGTGAAGAGGGGATTTGTGGGACCTGCATCATTGAGGTGGCTGAGGGGGGAGAAAACCTCTCGGAATTTACCCAAGAAGAGCAGGATTTTCTAGGGGATCAGCATTGTGAAAGGCTAGCTTGCCAGTGCAAAATCAAGAAGGGAAAGGTTAAGGTACGCTATTGAAACAGACAGTTAAAATCACAAGGGAGATGGTGATCTCCGATATCCTAGGGAAGAACCCCGCTAAGAGTCAAAAATTAGCCCAAGAAATGACGAATCATGGCCTCCAGTGTGCCTCTTGTAAGAGTGCCACCTGGGAAACGTTGGAAATGGGAATGCTCTCCCATGGCAGGAGTGAAGAGGAGATTGAAGAGCTACTTGAGCGCTTAAATGAGATCCTCGATGAAGAGGTCGATTTAACGACGATTTCCTTGACTAAGAAGGCTGCTGAGAAATTCAGAGAAGTGGCAAAAGAAGAGGGCGCAGAGGGCTGGGGGCTTCGCTTTGCCTATAAGGCGGGTGGGTGTTCCGGCTTTGAATACGTCCTCGATTTTGAAGAGACCCCTTCTGAAGATGACCAGGTATTTCACTCTAATGGGGTGGACATCTTTGTGAAAGAAGTGATGGTTAAGCGTTTAATTGGTTCTGAGATCGATTTTTTGGATGGCCTCATGGGTTCGGGATTTAAGATTTCCAATCCCAATGCAAAGGGGTCTTGTTCCTGCGGAAGCTCTCAGAGCTATTAATCATCGCCTAATTCGGATCTTGCGCCTATAGCGGCTAAAGTTGCTTGGCTAGGACGATGTCTTGTGGGCGGTGTTACCAAGTCAGAAGTAGCGCCCTTTTTAGAGCGGGTCGCGGCTGGTAGTCTTGATCCAACTAAGCTGCTTCTATCTGACCTTAATTGTTCCTTCCTTCTCTTTTTTTCAGCTGCATCAAGAGTGATTACAAGAGGGGCAGGGGCCTGAGTGCGAATCGCTGAGGGTGGAGCAGGGACCTGAGTACGATGCTCTACTGGTGGTGCAGTTAGTGGTGCGACTCGCGGGGATGTTGGGACAGTAGCATCAACTGTAGATCGCGCTATTGTTGGCGGCGACATGGGGGGCCTACTGCTAGTTGCGGAGGCGCCGAATATAGCGCTTTTGAAGGTGTCCCAAGCAGCTTGTCCTCCCGCTACTTCATTGTGTCCTCGAATGATTTCCATTGTTTCAGATTGTGCAATCGAGAGCCCGTCATCGTCGGCACGGGTCACATGTTCATTTAAAGCATTATGGGCGATTAAAACCTGCCTGAATAGATTTGTGAGTTCCCTTGCCCGCATAGATAATGAATCGGGGGCTCTATCCATTCCTGTGATGAGAACGAAAATAGGGCGCATTTGGCCTTGAATTTCGATTTGGCCAATTTGTACGGCACCTGGGGGGATTCTTTGTTGAAGTCCCTGGTCTACTGATGAAACTGATGATTCCATAATTACCCTGTTTAAAAAAATTATAACATAATTTGGTTTTACTTAAAATAGTTTTTTAATGTATAATAGTTGGGTGCCAAAGATATAATTAATGGGAAATTGTAAAAATAATATTTTAACCCCTAAGAGGGGGTGGTACTATGGAAACTCAAGTTATTCAACAATTAGGTCATGCTCCAAGCCTCTTGGGCGAGGCTCTTCCAGAAGTGCATGTAGCTGGGGACGTCGATACAATGGGGGTTTTCGCTCATTTTTTGAAAATTAAAGAGCCTGGATCCTATTGTCGTGCTTTAGCGGAGCATATGATCGTAAAACCGCAGGCATTTAAAGAGCCAATCGTTTTTTATCTCGATATACAGAAAAAAGAAGCAATACTCTACAAGGCGCTCAAAGATCAAAAAGTGACTCGATTTTTCCGAGAGGGGGAATTGAAGGGAGTCCATCCACCTGGAAGGCCCGATGCTGAAACAGTGGTGGTCATTCCTGTATCTGGAAAAATGGTCAGAGAGGCAGTCATTACCTCTGATTTTAGAGAAGAATTTTTTAAACTCCAGGGGAAAGAGCCTAAGGAGTTCGAGCTATCTTATAGTTTTGTGAATAGTGTTGGCTATGTGGCTGGGGATCCGTGGGCAATTGTTGCAGCGAGTGTAGGAACTTGTTCTTCCTTCTATCTATTTCAGGCAGACCCTGGAATTATGAATCGAGGAACCTCGGTCTTTTCTGTTGTAACTGGCCCTGTCATCATGTTGAGTGCGATAAAAGGAGCCAAAATAGCGCATCGTATTGGAGATCACGAGGGTGAAGCGCTTCAACGAATTCGGCTGGTTCGCGGTGTTTTGGAGACGGTTAGTGGGGTTGTAATGGCTGGAGTCCGTACTGTCGGATTGATAGCTACACGTGTTACGACTTCTAAAACGGTCATGGTAGCAAACAACATTCTAGGCTGGGCTTCAACAGTGACTGCATCGGTAATGTTTCTATTTAACGTGATTGCAGCGACCATTGGCGTAGTGATAGGAGGAAAGTTTCTCTATACGTTAGCTCAGAAACTCAAAGAGGGAATCGATGCGGGGTTTCAATTTATCCTCGAATTTGTGGGACTCAATAAGAGCGACATGGAGACGATTACTAAGGCGATAACATTTAATTCACCTGAAGCGCTTTACCGAATGGTTAAAGATGGGGAAAAGGCCCCTGCTGATTTGAATCAAACGTTGACTTTGGACGAGATGATCGCCATAGAAGATCGTGTACACGCTCTTATGGCGACGATTAAGAAAGACGAATTTGATTTAATTTCTGATTGGGATCAGGTGCGAGACTGTCTACTTGTGAAGGCATTGAAAGAAGGTTGCCGCCTCATTGAAAAGAAAAAAGCTGAGTATTCAAGAAGGGCAGGTGCTGGATCTTTCTCTGATATCCGAAAAAAGATGATGGATCGTGAAATTCGTTTTAATGGTTTTGAGTTTGTCTATGATAAAAAGATGATGAATGAGTTTGCCTGTTCAATGATTGACTTAGCTAGAAAAGAAGCGCACAGCAATTTATTTATCAATACATTTGTTGCATTGGCTTGTATCATAGGAATCATAAGCTTTGTCGGTTTAACGGTATATACTGGGGGAACGCCCTTGATTGTAAGTTTTATCGCTCTATTGGTGATGAATCTGATGTTGAGCGGGGTTGACTTCTACTCATTTATCCAAGATGTCGAATCACTGAAAAAGACTACGAAAAACGATATCGTGGTTCAAGTGATCTTCTTGGTCATGACGATTATCAGCATTGGTGTTGGTGTTGTGTTTGCTCAGGCGATGGTTCCAAGATTGGCAATTTTAGCTATTGGGGCGTTGATGCTCATTTTACAAGTCACTGCGCTTGAATACTCTTATTCATTCTTAGATAAGAAAGAAGAGGAAATAGAGGAAAAGCTTGTAGAAGAAGAGATCGAGGTTGAAAGAGAAGAGGATAGGGCCCGGGATTTAGAGCGATTGGCCGAAGTAAGGCGACGCGCCGTAGGTACTTTAAGGAAAATGGGTTTACTAGAGCAGCCCAGGCTCGCTTCGTAATCTTGCTTTTGCTATAGTGAGGTGATGGAAGAGGACTTTTTCATCTACCTCACTTCTGAGAAGGGATTAAGTGAGAACACCATTCAAGCTTATGAGCGAGACCTGACGAAATTTCTTCGTTGGGGTGAGTATTCTTCCCCTTCGATGGTTTGCTTAAACGATTTTTCTTCTTACTTGGCCCATCTTCGTCAGGAAGGGTATCAACCCAGCTCGGTTATTAGAGCGATTGTAGTGCTTCGTGTCTTTTTCAGATTTCTACGTAGAAGTAAGCGTACTTCATTCGATGTTGATTCTCTTTTTGAGGGGATCAAAATGTGGCAATTGATCCCTGAAGTTTTGTCTCAAGAAGAGGTAATGACCCTACTTGATGTGTTTAAGGGGGAGGATTTGATTTCTCTTCGAGATCGCGCCATTTTAGAAATGCTTTATTCGACGGGGATTCGTGTCTCAGAACTTTGTGGATTGAACCTATTTGATCTAGGAGAGCACGAGGTGCGTGTCTTAGGTAAAGGTAAAAAAGAACGGATCGTTCCGATCGCCCAAAGATCTGTCGATAAAATCGATGCCTACTTGATCTGTAGACCTGATATGAAAAAGGAATCGATTCCTCTGTTTGTCACGAAAAGGGGCAAGAGAATCGATCGGATCGCAGTCTGGCGGATCATCAAAGAGGCAGCTCGGCAGGCAAACCTCAATAAAAACATCTCCCCGCACACCCTGCGGCATTCTTATGCGACTCATTTGCTCGAAAATGGGGCCGATTTGCGAGTGATTCAGGAGCTTTTAGGACATGCTGATGTAGGCACTACCGAAAGGTACACCCATATTTCAAAGGGGCAGCTCCAGAGGTCATTTGACCAGTTCCATCCCAGATAAAAATGGCGGCCCCAGTAATTTCCACTGTGAGACTTTTTCTTTCTCTGTGAGCTCTGTGATCTCTACGTTCGCTAGAGATCACAGAGCTCGCAGAGAAAAAATCACAGTTTAGACTGCCGTATTTCATAGGGAAAAGAGCTTAGGTATACTTTAAAGAGGCGATTTACGGAATTTGTTTCTTGATCAGGTCTCGGACGATTTCGGGAGGGGCTTTTCCTCGGGTCTCTTTCATGACTTGACCAACGAGGAATTGAAATGCTTTCTCTTTTCCCTTTTTGTAGTCTTCGACCGACTCGGGGTTTTCTTTGACCACTTTGATCACAATGTTTTCCACGGCTGACATATCTGTCATGGGTGTGAAATCAGGATTGCTTTTGATGATCTCATCGGGAGATGTCCCTGGACGGGCGATCATTTCATCAGCAACTGCCTTGGCGATCTTTCCAGTGACGGTCCCGCTTTCAATGAGGTTCACTAATTCAGCAATGTGAGCGGTTTTGATGCCTAGTTGTCCTAGAGTTTTTCCTGATTCTTTAATCCGACCAATGAATTCGACTGTAAGCCAATTGCAAAAGTTCTTGGGATTTTGGCAAGTCCGCAGGCCTTGTTCAAACTCATTACATAAGTTTTTGTCGTCGATGAGGAGTTGGGCAGAATATTCTGAAAGACCAAGGGTTTCGACATAACGGGTAAACCTAGCGCGAGGTAGCTCAGGGAGTTCCTTCTCTATAGAGTCGATCAGTTTTTGTGAAACGACGAGTGGGGGAAGGTCTGGCTCAGGAAAATAACGGTAATCATCGGAAGTTTCCTTGGCTCGCATGAGAATGGTTTTTTTCTTCTCAAGGTCAAAGCGGTAGGTGCCGCTTTGGATGGTCTGGCCCGGATTTCGGGTATAATAATCGATTTGGCGAATGATCTCGGCTTCAATCGCAAGCTCCATATTGAAAAAGGAGTTCATGTTCTTGATTTCAGCCTTGGGCCTGAGCTTTGTTTCTCCTTTCTTTCGAACAGAGATGTTGGCATCCATGCGCAAATGGCCCTCTTGCATGTTGCACTCAGAAGCGTCAATGTATTCTAAGATCGCCTTGATGGCTTGACCATAGGCAGCAGCTTCCTTTGGCGAGCGCATGCATGGATCTGAAACAATCTCTATGAGAGGGGCCCCTGAGCGATTGAAATCGACCCCAGCAAAATCAGGAAAGTGATTGAGCTTGCCTGAGTCATTTTCGAGGTGTGCGTGTTCGATGGTAAATGTCATCGACTTTCCTTCTACCTCAGTGGTGACTTCTCCTCCTACCATGATCGGTTTGTAAAATTGGGTAATTTGGTAATTGAATGGGCAGTCGGGGTAAAAATAGGACTTTCGGTCAAAATAAGAGACTAAGTTGACTTTGGCTCCAATAGCTAGAGCAAAAGAGATCGCCTTTTTGACGGCTTCGCTATTAACTACAGGGAGCGCTCCTGGCTGCCCTGTATCGACATAGCCAATGTTGACGTTGGGTTCATCACCGAATTGGTTGGGCTCACAGCCAAACATTTTGGAGCGGGTATTCAATTGGACGTGGATCTCAAGTCCAATGACTGGCTCCCATTCATCATAATGTGGATGGCTCATCAGTTGACCTCCTTGTCAAAGGAAGGGGGAAAGGCGTTTGCGAAGGAGGTGGCTTTTTCGAAGTGATGGGCAAATCGCATCACACGGCCATCGGCAAATTGTGGACCTTGTATCTGAAATCCGATCGGTTTTTGATCTTTGTCAAATCCCGCGGGGACGTTGAGCCCTGGAATTCCGGCCATATTGGCTGATATGGTGAAGATGTCTTGTAAATACATGGTCACTGGGTCATGAATGGCTCCTAACTCAAAGGCTGGTGTGGGTGAGGTAGGCATTGCAATGAGATCACAATTCTTGAAAGCTTTATTGTAGTCTTGTATTAGGAGAGTCCGCACTTTTTGAGCCTTTCGGTAGTAGGCATCTTGATATCCGGCTGAAAGTACGTAGGTACCAAGTAAGATCCTTTGTTTGACCTCAGCGCCAAAGCCTTCATTTCGAGACATTTCATAAACCTGTTCCAATGTGCGGGCATTTTTAGATCTGTCGGTATATCTGATGCCATCATATCTAGCGAGGTTTGTAGAGGCTTCGGCTGTAGCAATGATGTAGTACATGGGAATAGAATACTTGACCATAGGAAGCTCTATGGGGGTGATTTTACAACCAAGAGATTGATAGACGGCCATAGCTTCATCGAACACCTTTCGGACATCACTATCGATTTTCCCTTCGAAGAGAGAATAGGGGACCCCAATGACCTTGCCTTGGATTGAAGTATCTAGCTCATCGAGATAGGGTTCTGGAAGTTCGTGATAGCAGGTCGAGTCTTGATTGCAAGGTTTGCCCATGACTTCCATGATTAGGGCAATATCATCTGCAGTGCGAGCAAAAGGGCCAATTTGGTCAAGGGAGGAGCCAAAAGCCACTAAGCCAAAACGAGAAACTCTTCCATAAGTAGGTTTGTAGCCGTAGATGCCGCAAAAAGAACCTGGTTGGCGGACGGATCCTCCTGTGTCTGAACCTAACGCAATGGGGGACAATCCCGCAGCAACTGCCACAGCAGAGCCTCCGGAAGAGCCTCCTGCAGTGCACCTCAAATTCCATGGGTTGTATGTGGCTCGAAACGCTGAGTACTCGGTTGAGGATCCCATGGCAAATTCATCGAGGTTGCTTTTGCCAAGGATGATCCCATCTTCTTCTTCGATAAACCGGGTAACTGTGCTATCAAAGGGGGCAACATAATTCTTTAAAATTTTCGAGGCACAGGTGGTCCTCTCTCCCTTGATCTGGATGTTGTCTTTGATGATAATCGGGACTCCAGCCAGCCTTCCAAGGGGCTTTCCAGCAGCTCTTTTCTGGTCGACTTTCTTAGCTTTTTCTAAAGCTCGGTCGCTAAGATCTAGAAGGAGGGCTCCTACTGTTTCATCGAATGCTTTGATCCTTTTCGAAAAATAGGAGACGATCTTTTCAGCCGTAATTTCACCATGCTTCACCGCATGAGCGAGGTTACGAGCAGAGGTTTTGTAAAGGGGCGTTTTCATAATTCGTCTTTGATCACCTTCGGTACGCGAATCATTCCCCCAATATGCTCAGGGGCATTTCTAAGAAATTCTTCTCTTTCGATCAACCTCTTGGGCTCATCTTCTCTGAGGGGGGTCGTAGTCCCTTCAATCACGTATCTACAGGGTTCAACGCCATCGGTATCGACTTCATTAAGATGTTCAACATGAGAGAGGATCTTTTTAAGATTACTCAAAAGCCTCTCTTCCTCTTGGGGTGAGAGGGCAATCCTGGCTAACTTTTGAAGATTTTTTATCTGTTTTTCATCCATAAGTTAACAATGCTACCAAAAATATCCTTTTTTAGTGACGAAAAAAAGGTGATGAATAGTGTGAGAGCTACCAAAACAGGAGAAAAAAGCATGTTGGCGATAAGCGTGATCGCTATGATCTTGATCCTTATAGGGGCACTCAATTGTGGCCTCATTGGTTTTTTCAACTACAATTTTCTCAGTATGATCTTTGGAGGATCTGCCACAGGAGACTATTCAGTTGTAGCACACATCGTATTTGCGATCATTGGGTTAGCTGGACTTTGGGGGCTTAGCTTTCTCGGTAGATTGAGCGATCTTTGCGGCCAATGTTCTAAGAAAAAAAGACATCGATAAAAGAACTATATAGTAGTTTATTTCAGATGACGGTACAATGCCCTTGTCCATGAGCACTAGGGTTATAATCGTTGGTGAGACCTAAAAAGATCGTTCTTAGAACTTTTATTCGTCATCCCATTGACGATGTTTTTCAATGGCACTTGAGAAAACAGACATTTCTTCATGGTTTTCCTTCGTGGAGGAAATGGGTTCCTTTAATTGCAGAAGAGTTAGAGGCAAATCAAGTTCGGTACTCCCAAAAGGTTAAGTTTGGTGTTTTTAAGTGGAGTCGTTTTAAATTTCGAGTCCTTTTCGACCATCAAAAGACCAGTATCCGTGTTATTCTTGAAAAGGGCCCCTTTAGGGTATTTCATCTTAATATAGAACTGAGAGCTCATTCGATTGATGCTGTAGAGATGGTTGAAAGGATCGAGTATCTGATAAAAATGCCGCTTTTCTTTAGGGATAAAAGAGAAAGGAAGAAGGAATTATGGATTAGAAACTTTTTTAATTACTATCATGAGACGCTATCGAAGGAGCTCGATTTTTTTGGCCAATATAGAAAGATTGAAATGAAGAAGATTTTGATCAGTGGCGCTAGCGGGATGATCGGTCGAAATTTAGGTCTATTTCTCCAACGAATGGGACATCGGGTTTTCTATTTGACTAGAAACCGAGAGGATAAGGAAGATGTCGTCTTTTTTGACGACAAGACAGGGGAAGTTGATCAAAGTAAGCTGGAAGGTTTTGATATTGTCGTTCATTTGCGAGGAAAGGGTATATTAGGACGTTGGACTAAAAGGCGAAAAAATGAGATGGTTCGAAGCCGTATTGATTCTACAAAAAAGCTCGCGCATCATTTGGCTCTTTTAGCAAATCCACCAAAAGTGTTTTTATCTGCTTCTGCAGTAGGTTATTACGGAGATTGTGGAGAGCAGGTTGTCGATGAGAAAAGTGAGGTTGGGGCGGGTTTTTTTCTTTCAGAGCTTGTGAATCAATGGGAAGCGGCAACTCAAATTTTAGTCAGAAAAAATGTCCGGGTTGTCTATTTGCGGTTTGGAATGGTATTAAGTATGCAGGGAGGGGCTTTACCAGACATGGTTTGGCCTGTGAAATGGGGAATTGCCGGCTCGCTTGGGGATGGAAATCATTGGCAAAGTTGGATTAGCCTTGATGATGCTGTTGCCGCTATTTCTCATTGTATCTTTTCCAATGAAATTGCTGGTGCTGTCAATATAGTAGCCCCTTATCCTGTGCGAAATGCGGAAATGGCTAAGTCTATTGCAGATCACTTTAACAAACAATTGGGGCCAAAGGTGCCCACAGCTCTGATCCGAGCAATCGCTGGTCAAATGGGGGAAGAGGTGCTCTTATCTTCCACTCGCGCTGTCCCTTCCGTTCTTTCCAATACAGGATTTCGTTTCCGGTACCCCACAATCAAGGAAGCCCTGAAGAGGTTGCTTCGTCCTCTTGAGAGACAGTCGTCGAGTTCATAAACCAGAGAGACGGTTAACAAATCAACACAGCTGTCGCTGTTTACTAATCACTTAGAATAATTATAATTATGCTAGTATTATGTTGTAAAATTATAAACTAATTTTTATCTTATAAATTGTAGGGTGAAAAAAACTAAAAATTGTTATCTGAGTATTATGGCGATTAAACAGAATGCAAATGTTTTTAGAGTAATGGTTGATCCACGCGGGTTTATGCGTGATTTCTCACCAGCCATGAGACGCTATAGTTGGGCGATTGCTTGGGTTTTCGGAACTGTGCTCCTCATGGCAAAGGCGTTTGCGTTTTCTTTAGGTGTTGTATATTCAGCCGGTTATATTTTTTTAGGTGCGTTAATTTTCGGAATTCCCGCGGGATATATTGCCATTTATCTCTATTCGTTTTTTCTCTACATGACGGGAAAAATTTTTCGTGGAAATGCGACGTTTCAGCAAGTGATGGATGCGTATACTTGGACGAGGGTGGTAGAGCTGTTTCCTCTTCTATCTTGGCTTTGTTTAATGGCTTTATTTGGAAAATACGCGTTTACCCCTGAGTTTTTAGATAGCCAAAAATATATGTTCCTCGTTTCTGCATTGATTGGCGTGCAAGCTGTCAGCCAAGTTTGGGAAGTGGTGATTTTATTTCATACATTGGGAGAAATTCAGGGTCTGTCTGCCTGGATCACTATTTGGAACGTGTTATTTGCTTCAGTTCTCTTCTTGATTGTCGATGGTGCAATCAATTGGATGTTTAGTTCAACGGTGGTGATGGGGTCTTTCAGTTTGATGGGCTCATTGTTTTATAGGTAAAACGAAAGGAAATCATGATGTATAATAAAAAAAGAATTAGCAAAAAAGCCTTTGCAATGGGACTAGGCTTAATCCTAGCCGCTCAACCAATCAGTGCAAAGATCCTCGATAGTGATTTGTTTGCGCAAACAAAGGTGCAGGAAACAGATAGAACATTCGAGAACTGGAAAAAAGTGCATTCTGTTGAGGGTAAGTGTAGTGCAGCATTTCCCCGTACTCCTGAGCAACTTCAGCAAAAAATGCCAATGAAGGGGCAGGATAAGGAACTTCAATATTATGTCTATGTTGCTGACCATCAGAGAAAAGAAGTGTTTATGGTCTTAATTGCTCAATATCCTGGTGAAGTGAGCCAAGAAAATGCAGTGAAAAACCTTGAGCATTTTCTCAATACTTTGATTGCTCAGAACCATAAAAATCGACTCATGTTCGCCGATTTAGTGGAAGTGCAAGGGTACCCAGGAATGGATTTCTTCATTCGGACCGATATGGTTTACTTCAAGGGAAGGGCTATTCAGGCTAATAATAGTCTTTACTTGCTCGCCATGGAGTGCGAAATCCCAAATTACCAGGAAGACCACTTCAACTACTTCATCAATTCTTTTGAGCTACACAAGTAACCGACCTCTTTTGAAATTAAGATTCATCGAGTTTTTGGAGTATTTCGTTGATGGTTTTGAAATGGAGTTTGGCAACGCTTTTGAGCTCTTCCTCGCCATAAAGTTTCACAAAGTTTTTGCCTGCTTTGACCACAAGACTGGAAGCTCCTTTTGGTAGGTCCATTTTGTAGTGCTCAGAAAGTTTGCTGATCCCCTCAACAAAGGCAGCTCGGGCTAATATAGAAGCTCCAGCTACGACAGGGTCGGATTCTCCTTTGTGTCTTTGTCTAAGATTCACTGGAACATGGAGTTTTTTGACTGCATTGGCTACCAAATGCTCCGAAGCAAATTGGTCAATTAGCACATCAGAGCATTTTGTTGCTGTGGCTACCGTATCGATGACTCTAGAGTGGCACCAAGCCAAAAGGTGATTCAAATTTTTGAATTTTCCATAGAGCTCATTGTATTTGGCAGGGTAGAGAGAAAAAATTTCAAATGAGAATGATTGTTTGATCTGTTTCGAAAGCTTGAGTATGGTGGGGTCGCTCATTTGTTTTGAGTCTTTGACCCCCATTTCTAATAACGTCTCGATGCCTTTGGTGTCGGCATGAAGAGCGGCTATGCAAAGGGGGCCGAAGAGGTCCCCTTTTCCCGCCTCATCGACCCCGATGTGTTCGTGGGTATCGACGGTGGTAATAGGGTGGGAGTATTCAAGGGTGTTTAAAATTTCAGGCTCTAAAGTAAAGCGGATAAATTCGTCCTTTTCCTTTCCTTGTACGACTAATTTGCCTGATTCATAGTAAGTGATCGAAAGTCCCTTTGTTTTTGCTGAAAAATGCGCATAGGGAGGATTAGTAATTGTAAACTCCTTTGCTTGAATATAGGAAAGGAGTTTTTCCCCTTGTTCTGGGGTAATATTTGTCGTAAAAGTGTTTGCCATTTCGGTAGGAATGATAGCAGAAGTTGAAGATTATGTCTATTTAAGGCATGATGAATCTAGTCATTTTTAACCACGGGAATTTTATGGTTTCGGACGCAAAAAAGGTGGGAGAGGCCTTTCGAACAAAGAGGGAAGAACTCAACTTGTCTCTCAAAGAAGTAGAGAGTGCGACGTCGATTCGTTCTAATTATCTAGAGGCCATTGAAGAGGGATGCCTTGAAAAGTTCCTTTCCACTGTCTACATGTACGGATTTATGCGGCAATACGCGGTTTTTCTAGGGATCGATATTGAAAGAATGGCAAGAGAGCATCCTGAGATGTTCAAGTTGCCCCATGCACAGCATGAATTCGATTTTGGAATTGGAACTCTTGAAAAACGTTCTGGAACGGGGAGTTCGATTAGAAATTTGCCTAATCTACTTTGGGCTGGTGGGGTGGTTGTCGTTTTGATGCTCGCCTGGTGGTTTGCAAAGCTGTTGGGTGTCGTTTAATCAGATTAGGAGTCTCAAGTGGAAAAGGAAACGTTAGGCGATTTTCGCATTATTTCTCAGATTGGAAGAGGTCCTCTCGGCGATCTTTATCTTGGTGAACACAAGTTTATGAAGAAAAGATATGCGATCAAGGTCCTTCCAAAAGAACTTGTTGAGTCGGAAGGATTTCTTGCTCGATTTGAGGCTGAGATTGGTCGCGTTTGCTCCTTAGAACATCTTAATTTGGCAAAGGTTCATACAGTTTCCTCTCATAATGGCGTCTACTATCTTGTGACCGATTATATTGCAGATCCCTATGGAGAAAGCACGAACCTTTCCTCATATTTAGGTAGTTTGAATAAAAAACTGACTGAAGAAGGAGTTTTTGCAATCCTTCGTCAAGTGGCCTATGCTCTTGATTATATCCACACAATTCGATTCGATGGGCGTACCATGTTTCACGGTGCTTTGAAGTTGACCAATATTTTAGTGGGAAAATTCAAAGAAGATGTGCCGCACATCTACTTGACCGATGTAGGGCTGGGAAATGTGATCGGGCATGGAAAGGTACTTACAAGGTCTTTAGTGGCCGTAGCGAAGGCCTTGGAACTTTCTCCTGAACTTACAGGACTTGAATCAGAGAAGAGATTTACTTCCCAAGATGCCGATGCTGCGAAGATGACCAAGTTGCAAAGATCATTTTTGCAAAATTACGCCTTCATGGCTCCTGAGCAAAAATTGGGCAGCAAGGAAGGAGGGTCGCCAAAGTCTGATGTTTATTCATTCGGAATATTAGCTTACTTTCTGCTCATGGGGTATTTGCCAGAAGGATATTTTAAGATGCCCTCATCTCGTGGCGATTTAACACGGGACTGGGATTTGCTTATCCAAGCAACACTTAGACAATCCCCCCTTGAAAGACCTGATTCATTAACGGCGCTTCTCGAACAGATTGCAAGAAAAGAGTTATCCGATATCGAACCCTCAATTGATAAAATTTCACCATCGCCGTCGCCTGCGCCTCCTGAGCCTCCACCTGCGCCTAAAAAGGTTGAACCTACATCCCCTTCCTATGGATATGCCTCGAGCACTGTTCTCTCTTCTTTAGAACAACGTTTGACGCAAACGGGCGCTGTAAGTCGTGTGAACCCGATTAAAAAGCCTGAAATTCACAAACCAGAGCCACAGGTAGCTGCATCAGAACCAGCCAATGTATCAGCGACAGCTACAATTGATATAAAACCGTCCGAGTTTAAAAAACCTGAGTTCGAAGATAATCCCGGTGCCATTTTTCAAACACCTAAAATTGTAGAGCCGTACAAGCCTCAGCTAAAAGAAGTTAAGAATGTTGAGCCGCTCATGACAGAGATGGTGATCATCCCTGGAGGAGAGTATTTGCGTGGAAGTAACATTGGGGCTCGGGATGAGAAACCTCGTCACAAAATTGTGATGGACACTTTTGCTCTTGATGTACATCCTGTCACCAATGAGCAGTTTGTCCGTTTCCTTGAAGTGATGGGAAGCGAGAAGAATGCAGACAACAATGATATGATCTTACTCAAAGATTCGCGGATTAAGAGATTTGGGGGAAAATTGATCATTGAATCGGGGTATTCAAAGCATCCTGTCGTTGGGGTTAGTTGGTATGGCGCCCAAGCTTATGCTCTATGGATTGGCAAACGGTTGCCAACAGAGGCTGAGTGGGAAGTTGCGGCATCGCTGGGTAAAGAGGATAGAATTTACCCTCTGGGGCTAAATATTGAGAGATCTCAGGCCAACTTTTTCAGCTCTGATACGACCCCTGTGATGAGTTATCCACCCAATGAAAGCGGTCTCTATGACTTAGCGGGCAATGTCTATGAATGGTGCGAAGATTGGTATGGTTACAACTACTATGAGACATCATTACATGAGCCATTCAATCCTAAAGGACCTGCTCAGGGTGTCTACCGTGTACTCCGCGGGGGGTGTTGGAAAAGCCTTGTCGAAGACATGCGCTGTTCTCATAGACACCGCAATAACCCTGGAACTATGAATAAAACCTACGGATTTAGGTTAGCGGCTGACGTTAAATAGAGACTATGCTATCCTCTTGCCTATGAAATTATTTCTTGCTAAGCCTAGAGGTTTTTGCGCGGGTGTTGACCGGGCCATCGAAACGGTCGAAAAAGCACTGCAGCTGTGGGGTCCACCCATTTGGGTCAAACATCATATTGTCCACAATATGCATGTCGTGCGACGACTTGAAAAGCTCGGCGCGGTGTTCATCGAAGATTTGGATGAAGTACCGATGGGCGAACGGGTGATTTATTCGGCTCATGGGGTTTCTCCTCAGGTGCGGGAGCATGCAAAGCGGCGAAACTTGATCGAAATTGATGCTACTTGTGGTCTTGTGACGCGCGTCCATTCAGCCGCCAAGCGGTATGCAGCAAAAGGGTATCAGATCATTTTGATCGGACACCGCAAGCACGTGGAGATCATTGGGACAGCAGGGGAAGCGCCTGACGTTACTACAGTGGTAGAATCGGTCGCCGAAGTAGAAACTCTCCCTTTTACCAAGGAAGATAAGCTTTTCTACGTGACGCAAACGACATTGAGCCTAGATGATGTGAAAGAAATTACCGATGCCCTCCTCGAGCGTTATCCTCAAATCGAAACTTTGCCTTCCAGCTCTATCTGCTACGCTACGACAAATAGACAGATGGCGCTAAGAGATATTGCGGCTGTTGCTGATTTGATTTTGGTAGTGGGTGACCCTTCAAGCTCAAATTCGAACAGGCTCAGAGAAGTGCGCGCAAGGCGAAATATCCCCTCCTACTTGATTAATTCAGAATGTGAAATTGATCCTCTTTGGGTACAAGGTTGTGAGGCAATCGGTCTTTCTGCTGGGGCTTCTACTCCTGAAGATGTGGTGCAGCGCTGCATTGCTAGGCTGAAAGAGCTAGGTGTTTCTGAGACTGAAGAAGTGGTCTTCACCGAAGAAGAAGTGCTCTTTCAACTCCCTAAGATGGTCTAGTGGCAGCTTCAGTGCCGCCTCGACCTCAAGTATCAATGATTGGAGCTACCGATTCGGGGAGCTGCCTAAAGTTAACGGAGAATTCTTCATATCCATTCTTGGTGATCCTGCGTCCCCCCACAACCGTCTCTTCTTGAAAATTGATCGATGCCTTTACGTGGTCATCTTCAAAGATCTTTTTATCGGCATGATGTTTGGTAAGGTAGTCATAAAAGGGGATAGGGGTTTGCTGAAGATTATAGAGAGCTCTGGGGATCGATGTGATTAGGCGGATGGGAAGGGTCAGTTGATCGAGGGCACTAGCTATAACCCGCCAAAAAAAGTTGTTCACCTTGCTGGAAACGACATAAAGATAGGTGGGAAGTAATAGATCTTGAATGTAGTGCCAGAAGGAATCGGTTCGAACAGGGATTACAAGGGCTTTGACTGGATCAATTGGCGCTACTCTTTGCTTGATTTGGTCCCTAACTGAATTGACTTCATCATCTTCAAGGGGCATTTCCCATGTGTAGTTGTTCGTAGGGTTCGTTACTGAAAGTGTATAACTCATGCTTACCTACCTTTCTTGTAAATTTTGCGAGCAAGATGGAGAACACTGGGGTGTTTGGGTGCTACTTGGGAGGCAAATAGGAGATGGGTTTCAGCGTGCTCTGGGTCGCCAATATCGAAGTAGTAGTGAGAAATTAGGGTATGAAAAGCTCTGTACTCTTCCACATGGAAGGTCTCTCTCTCGGGGTATAAGTCAGCGAGGTCATAGATTCCTTCGAAGATTTCCTCGACCCGCTCTGTCCATCTTTTGCGCAAACAATAATCAGCATAATTGATGCGGGCAAGGAGGTTTTCAGGGTTATGTTTGTAGTTAAAGAGGATCATCTCGTCGGCCCGGGCAACCTTTCGTCTTTGGATATGGTTATAGGTCATTAAGGAGATGACTTCAGGGATTGTGGGGTACCTTTTATGAAAATCAAAAATTTCATTATAAGTGCGCTTGGGCTCTTTTTCGGTCTTTTCATAAAGGGTAAAAAAATATTTTAATTGATCCTCAGGAAGTTGTTTCAATTTCTCGGAGTATTCCTGGACATCAGTAAGTTTTATTGGCTTATGGGTCAAACTATTCATGTGTTGAAATTATAGCGAAAAAGTTTGTATTTAACAAGGATGGACGAATCCCGTTTTCAAAAAAAAATCCCACAGATAGACCGCGGAGGTATGAAGCGGGTTTTAGGTGTATTCGACTTATTTGCGGTCGGATATGGGGATCTTGGGTCGTCGATCTACTACGCTTTGGGGATTACCGCTCTTTATGCTCTAGGGGCGACACCGATTGCTCTTTTATTGGCTGGGTTGGTCTTTGTTTGTACCGCATTGACTTATGCTGAAATGTCCTCTGTTTTAAGCGATCCTGGGGGGTCGGCTTCTTATTCAAGGAAAGCGTTTAATGATCTAATCTCATTTATTGCGGGATGGGGGCTTCTTCTAGACTATATTGTTACAATTGCCATCTCAGCTTATGCTGTAGCTCCTTACATTTCCTATTTTTTCCCTATTCTCAAGATCATTTGGGTGAAAATCCTATTTACCTTGTTGATGATTTTTGGTTTACTTTTCATAAACATTAAGGGAAGTAAGCATTCGACAAGATTATCGATCATTTTAACAATGCTTACTGTTCTGACCCAATTGCTGATCATTGTGATTGGAGCCATCATGTTGGTACGAATTCCCGATTTAATTCATCATGTTGTGATTGGTGGACGCGATCATCTCTGGTCGCCTACCTGGGGTGAGTTTTGGCGTGGTGTCGCGATGGCGATGGTGGCCTATACTGGAATTGAGTCGATGGCTCAATTATCTAGCGAGGCAAAGGATCCGTCTAAGACAGTGCCTCGTGCTATAGTGCTCGCAATGGGGACGCTCCTAATAGTATATTTGGGGATTTCAGTGGTGGCTTTGTCTGCATTGACACCTCAAAAGCTTTCAACGACTTATTTAGAGGATCCTATTGCAGGGATTGTTCAGGGCTTACCCTTTGGTGGGCCGATTCTCGCTGGATGGGTAGGGATTTTAGGTGCTGTTATTTTGATGGTGGCGGCGAATGCAGGATTGATGGGAGCTTCTCGCCTTTCTTTTAATATGGGAGAGTACTTTCAGTTACCTCGGATTTTTTACAACTTACATAAAAAGTATAAGACTCCCTACGTATCATTGATTATATTTGCAGTGCTTGCGAGTGGAATCGTCCTCTGGAGTCGTGGGCAGATGGCATTCTTGGCCGACTTGTACAATTTTGGTGCCATGTTAGCCTTCTTTTGTGCCCACATCGCGCTAATCAGACATAGGATTAAGTTTCCTGATGAAAAAAGACCTTTTAGGGCTCCTTTGAACATTCCCTTTGGAAAGACGCATATCCCTCTTACGGCTGTACTTGGAGCTGTTTGCACGTTTTTAGTTTGGTGTCTTGTTGTGGTGACGAAGCCCGACGGGAGATATTTAGGATTGGGATGGGTAGCATTTGGTTTATTGGTCTATTTTTTTTATCGCAGAAGTTATGATCTTCCACCAGCGGGCAAGGTAGAGATAGAAAAGATACAAATTAAAGATTACGAAGAAAATATAATTAAGAAAATTTTGTTGCCGACTAGGGGGCATCTTGCGACGGAAACGGTAGTGATTGGCTGCGACCTTGCACGTCTTTATAATGCCGAGTTAACGGTTGTTCATGTAGTTGAAGTATCTTACATGTTGCCGATAAATACCCCACTTCTCCAGAGAGAAACCTATTCAGAAGCGGTTCTAAAGAGAGCAAAGGCCATTGGAATTGAAAAGAATGTTGATATACACGTGAAAATGGTAAGGGATCGTTCAATAGTTAGAGCCATTTGTGATTTAGTCAATAAAGAGGGCTACGATCTTCTCATCTTGGGTGCAAGAACATCGGCTTCCCTCGGCCCGGTTACTGAAAAAATTCTGCAGCAAGCTAAATGTCGCGTATGGGTTTGTCGCTCCGAATCAAGCTCTGAGAATCAGGCTCACTCCATCTTTCAGATAAAGAGAGCTAAAGAGGATTTAGATGATGAGATGTAACCATATCTACCTCTCTTATCTGGCCAGCCTGATAAAGATGACACGAGACGGTATGGTGTGGGCGGGCTTCGATGGAAGCTGGAAACAGATGGGAGCAGATGTCGAGCTTTTTGGGGCAACGGCTTGCAAAAGCACACCCTTCAATTTGCTCTAGGGGGCTTGGGGGGTCTCCCCAGACGGGTGGGCGTTTCCGTTTTTTTTCTAGTTCGGGGTCAGGAATGGGAATGGAATCGATCAGGATCGATGTGTAGGGGTGAAGGGGAAACTCATAAAGTTCATCATTGTCGGCTCTTTCGATGATTTGTCCGTGGTACATGACCAATGTGGAATTTGCCAGATATTTGACCACCGCAAGATCATGGGAAATGAAGAGGTAGGTAAGCCCAAGCTTTTCCTGGAGCTCTTTGAAGAGATTAATGATCTGAGCTTGAATTGAGACATCGAGGGCTGCAATGGGTTCATCGCAGATCAGAAACTTGGGGTTTGGTGCTAAGGCTCGGGCAATCACTACCCTCTGACGCTGGCCGCCGGAAAGCTCGTGGGGATAGCGTGTACAAAATGAATCATCAAGATCGACGAGGAAAAGGAGTTCTTTGACTCTTTCAAGGCGCTCTTTGGGTGTGCCAATTTTGAAAATCTGAAGGGGCTCTAGAATGATCTCCTGGACTGTCATTCGGGGGTTGACCGATCCGTATGGATCCTGAAAGATCATTTGACAATCTTTTCTGAGATTAAATAGCTCTTCTCGTTTCATTTTGTGAATCGGCTTGCCTTCAAATAAGATTTCTCCAGATGAAAGAGGGATCAATCCAAGTAATAGTTTTGCAATGGTGGTTTTTCCGCAGCCCGATTCTCCCACCAGTCCAACAGTTTCTCCTCGTTCAATGGAGAATGAGACGTTTTGAATGATGCGAAATTCTTTTCCCTTTACGATGTATTTGGCGCAAAGATTCTTAACCTCAATCATTTTAATGATCCTCCGTGGGGATGATAACAGGCAACATCTGAATCGCCATAAGAGGTAAGCATGGGCATGGTCATCTTGCATTTATCTTTCTAGAAAGGGCATTGGGGGTGGAAAGGGCAGCCGTTGATTTTTTCTCGGGGGGAGGGGGGATGTCCTTCGATAGGGGTTAATTTGTCGGTCTTTCTCTGGTCTATGCGGGGGATAGAAGCAAGTAACTTTCTTGTGTAGGGGTGCTTGGGGTTATTGAAGAGAACATCAGTAGGGGCGGATTCAACAATAGCTCCTCCATACATAACGATGATTCTAGAACAAAAGCCAGCCACCAAAGAGAGATTGTGGGTAATAAAAATAATGCTCATGCCCATCTTCTTTTGAAGGGCCTTTAATTGCTCTAGGATTTGAGATTGTATTGTCACATCAAGGGAGGTGGTAGGCTCGTCAGCAATCAATACGTGGGGATTTGCCGCAAGTGAGAGCGCGATCATAATCCGTTGTCTCATTCCTCCTGATAGTTCAAATGGATAGAGATGATATCTATTTTCGGGATCGGGAATTTCCACAAGGTGAAGGAGATAGAGCACTTGCTCATAAGCTTCGGCTTTGGTGGTATGCGGGTGATGAAGAATGTAGCTTTCTTCGATCTGTTTACCCACCTTCATGGTGGGATTTAATGAGGCCATTGGATCTTGGAAGATCATGCCAATTTCACCTCCCCGATAGCTCCGGAGTTCTTCTTCTGAAAGTTCGAGTAAGTTGGTGTTTTTATAGCAAATTTCCCCAGATGTGACTTGAGATGTGTCTTTAGGGTTGAGACCCATGATCGCTTTCACGAGGGCGGATTTACCACACCCTGATTCTCCTACAATAGCGAGCGCTTCATTTTTGAAGAGAGAAAAAGAGACGTCTTTGACTGCTTCAATCTCTTGGCGAAGAGTTGAAAATTTAACCGATAGATGAGAAACCTTGAGAATTTCTTTCATTTTCTCAACCTTGGGTCAAATGCATCCCGCATTCCATCTCCTAACATATTAAAGGCTAGCATAGTCAAGCTAATAAAAGCGGCAGGAAAAAAAAGTCTCCATGGGTAAAAAGACATAGCAGGTAGGCCGTCAGATGCCATGGTTCCCCAACTTGCAAAAGGGGCTTGTACTCCAAGCCCTAGAAAAGAGAGAAATGCTTCAGTAAAAATAGCATGAGGTATCGTTAAGGTGACAGTGGTGATGATCGATCCGAAACAATTAGGGACCAGATGACGCCATAAAACGCGCCATCTTGACGCCCCAATGGCCATGGCTGCTACCACAAAATCTTGCTCTTTTAACGAAATCATTTGCGCGCGGATGATACGGGCCATATTGATCCAGCCAGTCAGGGTCATGGCGATAATGATCGATAAAATTCCCTGATTCATGAGAACTGTCAAGAGGATGACGATGAGAAGATGAGGTAGTGAATTGAGTAAATCAGCAACTCGCATCATCACTTCATCGGCTTTCTTTCCAAAAAGAGCTGCGGCTCCCCCATACAACACTCCAATAATCATATCGATCAATGCAGCTGTGATTCCAATGAATAGAGAAATGCGTGCTCCCCAGCAAATTCGAATGTAGAGCGATCGACCTAATTCGTCAGAACCGAAGATAAATTGGCGGCAAGGAGGGGTGTTTTTCAGGGCGAGAGCGGTATCGTAATAGGTGACTTTTGAAAAAAGTGGACCAATGATGGCAAAAATCAGAAGACAAACAAGGAATACGAGCCCGATCATGGCACTCTTATTGGATTTTAGGCGATGCCAGCTATCTTCCCAATAGTTATCCATAAGAGGCTCTCTTTATTTTGATTCTTGGATCGATAAAATAATACAAGAAATCGACCAAAAACATAGTTAACATCAAAAGGCTGCTATAGAAAACGGTTAGGCCCAAAATGATCGTATAATCTCGGTTAATGATGCTATTGACAAACCAGGCGCCAAGACCTGGAATTCCAAAAATTCTTTCCACGACAAAGCTACCTGTAATCACGTTGGCAAATAACGTGCCTACGTAGGAAACTATCGGCAAAAGGCTATTTTTTAAAATGTGATTTTTCCAAATAGCGAAGGTGGAAAGCCCTTTTGCGCGCGCGGTTAAAATGTATTCTTTTTCCAAGACTTCTACCATAGAAGATCTTGTTAACCTGGCAATGAAAGCCATAGGAAAAGCTGATAGGGCTATTGCTGGAAGGATCATATGGCTAAATGTTCCCCATCTTGCAATAGGCAAAATGGCTAATTTCATCCCAAAAATATATTGACATAAGGTGGCCATGATGAAGCTGGGTACTGACATTCCCAAAACAGCCACAATCATGGCTGCTCGATCCTGCCACTTGCCACGGTAGAGGGCTGCAATGGAACCACAAAGAATCCCGCAAAACAAGGAAAGAGACAAAGAAAAGAGACCCAGGATCGCTGAAATCGGAAATCCTTCCCGAATGATGTCATTAATGGTTCTGCCCTCGTATTTAAATGAGGGGCCTAAATCCCAGGTGACAATTCCTTTTAAATACTTAAAATATTGAATGTGCAGGGGTTTATCGAGACCGTAATGGGCATGTAGTGAATCCAAAATCTCTTCGGGAATCGCCTGTTCTTGCATGAAGGGGTCCCCCGGAATCGACTTCATCAGGACAAAGGTGAGGGTAATGACCAGAAAGAGGGTCAATAAGAGGTTAAGAAATTTAAGAATAAAATAATTTAAGCTTGCCATGCATCGATGGAACGATTATATTCTCCGAGGAATATAAAAACACCATGAAAAATACGCAAGAGCATTATCAACCTTTAATAGGCACTCTGGGCTATGTCTTATCGCCCGATCGTAAGAAAGTGCTATTGATTCACAGAAATAAACGGCAGGAAGATCACCATCTAGGAAAATTCAATGGTTTAGGCGGCAAGCTTGATCCCTTTGAAGATGTCATTTCTGGAATGAAGAGAGAAATTGAGGAAGAAGGGGGGATCACACCTACCGAAATGCAGCTGAGGGGAACCATCAATTGGAAAGGATTTGGTGGGGATGACACAGGCTCTTTTGGTTTTATTTTTCTTATCACAAAGTTTGAGGGCAAAGTAAAAGAAACGAACCCCGAGGGGGACCTCGGCTGGCATGATGTCGATCGGATTTTGGAACTCAATATGTGGGAAGGTGACAGATATTTTATTCCCTTAGTTTTTGATAGTGATCCAAGGATTTTTCATGGAATCTTGCCTTATAAAGGAAGCAAGCCCCAAGGGTGGTCATACACAAGATTGTAAAAACCCTAGATGGAAACGGGATGGTTTGGCATATTGTTTTTACAAATTGGTTTAGAAGGAGTCGAGAATGTTGCAAGAAATCAGGATGATTCTGGGTGAAGATGGTGCTGAAGTTTTAGATTTTAAAACCCCCAAAATTTCAAAGAGTCTATTACATCTAACAGGCCCAGACTTTGTCGATCGTATTTTCTCGCCATCTAATCGAAATAATCGAGTCTTACGCAATCTTCAGACCATGTTTAATCATGGGCGACTTGGGGGAACAGGTTATTTGTCAATTTTGCCTGTTGACCAAGGGGTGGAGCATTCTGCCGGGGCCTCATTTGCCGCCAATCCGCTCTATTTTGACCCAGAGAATATTGTTAAGTTAGCGATCGAAGGGGGGTGCAATGCTGTTGCCTCGACATTTGGTGTACTTGGCATCTTATCAAGAAAATATGCCCATAAGATCCCTTTCCTCGTAAAGGTCAACCACAATGAATTTTTGTCTTATCCCAATAAATATGATCAGGTAATGTTCGGTACGGTCAGGTCTGCCTATGAAATGGGGGCAGCGGCAGTAGGAGCGACGATCTACTTTGGTTCTGAAGAAAGTAGTCGCCAAATTGTTGAAGTTGCCAAGATGTTTGATGCAGCTCACGAATTAGGAATGGCTACAGTACTTTGGTGTTATACACGAAATAGCGCTTTTAAGGTCGATGGGGTCGATTACCATACTGCGGCTGATCTGACGGGTCAGGCGGATCATTTGGGAGCAACAATACAAGCAGACATCGTGAAACAGAAACTTCCCACAGTCAATGGGGGATTTAAAACTCTTAAATTTGGAAAATATGACGAGAAGATGTACACAGAACTCTCGTCTCCTCATGCGATTGATTTAACCCGTTACCAAGTAATCAATAGTTACAGTGGCCGCATTGGCCTTATCAATTCAGGCGGACCCTCTGGGCATAATGATCTACAGCAAGCAGTTCTGACAGCTTGTATCAATAAACGGGCTGGAGGAATGGGACTTATTTCAGGGCGAAAGGCTTTCCAAAAACCGATGAAAGATGGAGTCAAACTCCTTCACGCTATTCAAGACGTCTATCTCTGCAAAGACATCACCGTGGCTTAGATATCTATTGGATGTTTCCCCACGGGATAGGTTGCCTTGCAGGCGGAGGGTTGTTTGTAGGGGTAGGAACCACTGGGAGTTTTGCCCTTTCTGCGATGACGACCCGTCCAATTTCCTTTAGAGCTCTTGTTTTGTGGATTTGAACATCAGAAAAGGGGCCTTCTGTTCTCATCATGACTGTAAAGGAGGGGGGAACCGATTTTAGGTGAAACACCTTTCTTAATACTTGGGCTGTAAGGATCAAGTTACCGTCAACACTCTTTGAGGGAAGATTGATTTTCCCCATGAATCCAAGCTCATAGGTGTTATCGACGAGCATTTCGGTTCTGCTTACATTTGCAATACCATCTTCTACGCTAATGGCAGCGTCTTGAAACCAAATCGGGACGTCTTTATTAGGCCGAAATTGAAGGCTCATGATCGAAAGGAGGTCAGAAAGAGTTCCGAAGTTTTTTAAGACCATTTTTCCTAAATGCAATGTCATCGAGCTAATCTGGAGAGAGTTCATATGTAGGGGGAAAAAGGTAAAGCGAGTATTCTTAGGTTGTATCTGAAAGACGATTTGATCCGAAGAAATAGGTCTAACAGAAGAATCTTTGAAGAGTACTTCGCTACCAAGTTGATCTAGCATAAAATAGATGGTCATAGGCTCGAGGAGGAAAAAGGTCCCTTCTTCTAGTTTGCCCTTAGTTTTAAAGGACAATTTCGGACAGTTTGCGGTGAGGTTGAGGATGGAATTCTTGTAATCAAATACAATCGTTTGATAATCGCCTGCAAGGGCTCTAAATGGGTATTTGCCTTCGTGAACAAATTCCACAAAAACTAAAGGCATTTTAATGATCACCCCATCCCATTCCCAAGAGGGGGTGCCTTGTTTTCCTATAATATTTATGCTTCCTTCCTCTCCTCCAGGAACGGTAGTCTTTGCTGTCACATAGATCATTTTGGATTCGTTAACTGCAGAGATGTTAATTTGGGTAACAGACGATTCATTGTTGTAGTGAACAGCCCCATTTTGGATACGAAGATTTCCTGAAAAGACTAATTCAAGAGGGTAGTTTCGCATTTTGATCATTTTAAATAAGGACATATAGAGGCTTAGGTTTTCAACGTCCACATGTCTTCGTCCTTGAAGAATTTTTACATTAGAGGCTTGTTGGGTACCTACCCAATTAAGATGAAGTTCGCCGACTTCGTAGGTTCCTCCAAAATGATGCTCAAGAGCCTTTACAAAGAGCTTCGTCCCAGATTTTGTAGAGATGATTGAGGGGAGGGCGGCAACTAAAATAATGCTGACTGAAAATAGAATACCTAGGAACCATAGGTGAGCTTTAATGATTTTTTTCATAATAAAGGATTCCTAAGGCTGTTTTTGCATCGATGATTTTTCCTTCATTCACTAATTGGAGGGCTTCTTTAAGCGTTAAGTGATGAACATCGATCGCTTCCAATTCATCTTTAGGTAAGGAGCGATCCACAAGATCGCGAGCTAAGAAAAAATGAAGTTGTTCTGAGCTATAAGAAGGAGCCGGGTAAGTTATGAAGAGCTTTGTCAGTTTTTTAGGGAGTTTTCCAATCTCTTCTTGGCATTCTCGAAGGGCTGCTGTTTCAGGATCTTCCCCAGAATCGATTTTTCCCGCGGGAAATTCATAGGTATAGGTGCCTATAGAATGTCTATATTGTCTGACTAAAATAAGTCTTCCCTCTTCGTCAACAGGAATCATTACGCTGGCACCAGGATGGACAACCGTGTCATATGTATGAAGGATTCCTGCTGGGGAGCGGATTTCATCGACAACATAATCAAAATGGGTCGCTTTATATACCGTCTTTCGCTTTGCTTTTTTAAAGAGCTCTTTCTTTTCTTCCGGGGTAAGCGACATTTTTTTACTCGACAGTTACTGACTTGGCTAGATTCCTTGGTTGATCTATATCACAACCCCTTTCTTTTGCAACATAATATGCATAGAGCTGTGTCGCTACGGCATAAAGGAAGGGAGAAAATTGATCGGAAAGTTTCGGCAAGAAGATCACATTTTCGGTAAGCTTCTGGATCGATTGGCAACCTTCATTGGCGAAAGCAAATACGGGACCATTCCTGGAAATAATCTCCATCATATTGCTCTCCATTTTTTCTTCTGTCCGTTCATTTCCGCAAAGAGCAATCGTGAGGCTTTGGGGGGTAATTAAGGCGATTGTTCCATGTTTGAGTTCTCCTGCAGCAATCCCTAAAGCATTTACATAGCTAACCTCTTTTAGTTTTAGCGCTGCTTCAAGACAAGTAGGAACCATCTCTTGCCTTCCAATAAAAAACGTATGGTCATAATGAGATGTTTTTTTTGCCATTTGTTCGATTTCGCTCTTTTGTTCGAGGAGTTTTTCTACCCCTGAAATCATGTCATGAATTTGAGAAAAAAGAGAGGTAGCCTCATTTTTTGTCAGTGCAAGGGTACGGCCAAATTTGATAGCTAAGAGAAGTAGGACCAGAAGTTGGCTAGTGAAGGCCTTTGTTGAGCAGACAGATATCTCAGGTCCTGCTTTAAGTGATATTGTATTTTTGATCATTCTGGCAATCGTAGAGGTCATTACATTGCAAATGGCAATGATTCGAGAGGTTTTTTGCTGTGCAAGCTCAATAGCCGCTATCGTATCCGCGGTTTCCCCCGATTGAGAAATGGCAATCACTAAGGTTTTTTCAGTAATCAGAGGCTGATTATAGCGAAATTCGGAGGCGATCTCTACAGAAACATGTTTGCCAGCCATTTTTTCAATCATCGATTTGGCGATATATCCTGCATGGTAGGCGCTACCACAACCCAGAATGGTGATATGGTCACAATCCATAAAGACATGATCTTCTAAAGTCAGCTCAGAAAAGATGGGGGTCATATTCATCTCATCGATTCTTCCCAATAAAGCTCTCATAAGAGACTGAGGTTGTTCGCAGATCTCTTTGAGTAGGTAATGTTCAAAGCCTTCCTTATCGAGTTTCGTATGCTTCAATTCTAATCGTTCTAAATTTTTTACCAGTTCAACACCATGTTTATTAATGACACAGATTTTTTCGGGAGTTAAGCTTGCAATCTCATCATTAAGTAGATAAAAGACATCAAGGGTCATACCTGAAAAGGCATTAGCATCTGAAGAGAGGTATATATCGCCAGTTTCATGGCAAATACCGATAATTAAAGGGGCGCTTCTAACGGCACAGACGATTGACTCTGGCTCCTTAGAAGAGATTGCTGCTAGCGCGAATGCCCCCCGCAGTTTTTGTGTTACTCGCTTCATCGCATCAAAGAGAGAACCTTGGTATTCGCGTGCAAGAAGATGGACAACCACTTCTGTGTCTGTCTCAGATTGAAAGACCACACCTTGATTCATGAGCTCGCGTTTCAGATCTAAGTAGTTTTCTATGATTCCATTGTGAACAATTGAAAATTCTTTTCTTTCGTCAAAATGAGGGTGTGCGTTGGCTTGTGTGATGGCTCCATGAGTTGCCCAACGTGTGTGGGCAATCGCAATTCCAAGATGAAGGTTGAGGCTTTGTAGTGAAGAGACCTTGCCCACATGCTTGAATGACTTAAGCTTTTTCTTGTAAATGCCTGAAATACCGGCGGAATCATAGCCGCGATATTCCAAAAACTTGAGTCCTTGGAGGCAAACGCTTGCCGAGTTTTTTCCTCCGACACTGATATGACCAAAAATTCCACACATAGGAACTTATGCTAACAGAAACGTATTTTTGGTATAAGACTAATGTCTTTTTGCAGACCAAGTTTCAGATCTGAATTCATAGATCAAAATAGGAACGCTGCATGAGAGGGCAATGCCTCCTATCAAGATCAAGTTAAAGCAGAAAATATTCGAGATGCCCACACCGGGAGGGGGAAAGAAGCCCACGATGATGACAAAAGATGTGCCTAGAAGTCCTAGTATACTGGCGATCCACATACCCCACGTCTTCCCCCCAGGAATTCGATATTCTCTGTTGACACGTGGATGTTTGTATCTAAGCATAATTCCCGATAGGAAAAGTAAAATGTACATGACTGAGTAAAGTTCTGCTGTAATCACAGTGAGGAGCCAAAACGAACTTTGAGTGCTAGGCATCAGAAAAAATACTGTCGCCAAGATCGTCACAATGATCGCTTGAATCAGAAAAAGGGCAATCGGCATACCGTGCCGGTTTGTTTTTTGCAAAAGAGGGGGAAAGTCACCCTTTTCGGCAGCAGCTAATAATCCACGACACGGTCCTGATACCCATGTGCTTACTGTGCCAATAGCCCCCATGGTTACCAAGATGGC
>JAJZEO010000013.1 GCA_021847505.1 bacterium | reverse complement strand
GAGGCTTTATTTTCCTTAATAGAGGACGAAGACCCCTCTCAAATCTTTCCTAGCTATTTTATTGAGCCAACAGAAACACATAAGTCGCTCATAATTAAAGCTCTTCGACGTCTGACTTAATAGGCGCCTTGTTAATTAAAAACTAAACTATTGATAATTAATTATTATAAATGTTATAATATTCCCATTATTACAAAACGAGATTTAAAAATAATATAACGTTCTATAATTAGAAGGAGTCAAAAATGGCAGACGCAGTAACAAGCAAAACTGATAAAGTAGAGATCTTAGAAGCTCTATCACCCGTATCACAAGTTAGCGGGTTAGTAGAAGGTGATGCCCCTAAATCGACGCTTAAAGCCAAAGTATCAGTCCTATCAGGTGCGGTTTCTTACCTCCAAGGGCAAATGGCTCTAGATAAGGACGCTGCTCTCGACAAAGAAAAGACAAAACTAGAAAGACAGCTTGCAGATAACGATTCTATCGGATCAAAAGACGATGAAGAAGAAGTCGAAGCTAAAGAAGACGGGCCTGATTCAGCCCACGGATCTGACGAACTTTCTGGGCCTAAATCTCATGCTTCTTCAGTTGAAGAGGGTGATGATGAAGATGACGATTTGATCTCTTATGAACCAAATGATCCAGCAAATCCAAAAGCAAAAAGCATTCTTGGGATCGTCCCCACAGTGATAGGGAGCAGCCATCCTAGTATCGTGCTAGCTCAAGGAACAGTGACGGGACCTCTTCTAAGGATGGCCCTTAAAGCTAAGCTATTGGCACAAAATACAGAAATTCAAACAAGTTCACGGGGAGCCGAAGAACTCCTTAAAAAAGGTCCAGAGCTATTCATTCACACACTTGCTGACATTACATCAGCGATTGCTACAACACCCTTATTGTTGGCGGCAGCATATATCGATGAGAAGTTAGTAGGGACTTTTGATGATGTAAAACATACTTATCACAACAATCTGACTGATACAGGCAGCAAAGTTTTTGCTACTGTGATGGCTGGTCTACATTTTATCATGTGGGTCATGAAGCATGCAGCTGTTTTAATGGCAGCCGGTTTGACGACACTCGTCAACACAGCTATCTTCCTCATCGACAAGATTGCTTCAGGTACTATTGCAATCGCTGTTAATACAGTCTTTGCAGCAGCTAGATTTGTCAGAGACCACAAAAAAGCGGCTCTTGGCTTAGGTGCTTTAAGTGCTATCGCAGCAGGGATTGCACTTGCACTTAAGTATTTTGTCATTACAGGCGCTGCTGTAGCTACAGGTGTTGGATTCGCAGCAGTTGCTCCATATATTGCAATGGGTCTTGGCGCTCTACTCGCCCTCTATCTCGTTGTCCGTGGTGCACGCTTCGTCTACAACCACTGCCCAACAATTGGTAGATTTACAAATCGACTACAATTTGACATTGAACAACGCCAAGCAACAAAATTTATGCGCTCTGAAGCAAGATCTGCTGTAGCAGTCGCCGTTGCAGGTGGAAAGGACCCAACTGAGGCTCGTCTACAAGTTCAAGAGCAGCATTTAAATGCTCAATTTGGAAGTCCAGAAGCAGTAAAATATCTCGGTGAAGGAGCCATGGCTACAGCAAGACGAGTCATTGGCAGCAGAGGAGCTTCTAACTTTGCTTGTGCATTTGGTCGCGATTTGATCAGCACATTCTCTAACTGGAGTGCTAACGATCTCACCATCACTCAGAGAGCCCTTGTCTTTATGAGCGATGAAGAGCTTAAAGCACACGTTGTTGACTACCAAGTTGACAAGTCAATCAAAAATGAGAATGACAGACGAGCTGTTAAAGCAGCCCTTCTCGCTTCTCTCCGCGCACAAAAAGTCGTAGCCGAGCAAACTTACTACACGACAATTGCTTCTGAAGAAGAAAAAGAAGCGGCTGGATTTGATGATGACGCTGTATTAAGCACAGAGGAGATTGAAAAACAGAACGCAATCGCCATCATGCTTTCAGGCTCTGATGCAGAGATCTTAAAAGCTATGGCAAAATATGCGGATAGAAAAACTCCCAAAGCAGAAGAAGGGGTAGACCTTGATGACGAGGGAATGGCTGAGCTTTTAGCAACACCTATTGCTAGCACTCTTGTAAAAACTGCTGACGGTCTGCCAGGTCTTTTATACTCAGATTCAGTAACGGTTGCTATTAGAGAGGCTCACATCGAAGATGTGGAGAATGCTGTGAAGGTAAGACGAGAAGTTGAAGCGGAGAAAAAAGAGGCTACAGCTATGGCTAGCGCTCTCTTGGACTCTAGCTCTGGTTTTTCAGCCTTCCTAGTCGCTAAAGGCTACACTGTCGAGAAAGATAAAGCCAAAAAGACAGTGTCTCTCACCTTGAGTGAAGATGGTGATGACGACTCTTCTACTGCCAGTGATGATGTTGCTCTGCTTGCAATTGACCTCAACAAGTTTGATGCTGGAGTGTTCTTGGGTGAAGCTGAGTTAGACTTCGATGCGGAGACCAAAGTAGAGGAAGTTCTTCTAAACGAGAACGCACGAGCTCTAGTTCAGCTCTTCCGTGACTATAACAAACTTGGCAAATTGGAGCGATTAAGCTTCTTCCGTCAAGCACATGCTGGTGTTTCAAAACCAACTCCAAAGGAGGAGGTGGCAGACATTGAAGAGGAAGAGGACGAAGTTCCAGAAGTCTCTGCAAATGTTAGAGTGCTAGCTCTGGATGTTATTGGAGATATTGAAGATGAGCGGGAACATGCACGTGTCCTAGCTATTGCTGTACAACTTCCTGAGGCAGTGCTCAAAGAGCTTTCTAAATTGGCTTTCGCCGTTGAAGAAGGCGACCTAACTGAGATTCTCGCGAGGGGTATTAATGATGCAACCTTTAGCGCTCAGATGAAAGAAGTGCGCAAAGCGAGAGGCCCTGATGCTCAGCAAGCTAAGTACACCGAGCTTAAAGAGACGTTCCTCGGACTCAAAGTAGAAGAGGATGCATAATATAATTTTACATTGACTCTTTCTAGATGACCGTGAGGGGTTCTCCATCACGGGTTCTTTTTACAAATGTAGAAATTTTCCTGTTAAACCTAAGAAAGCTTCGTGAAGTGCTTCCGAAAGGGTGGGGTGAGGGAAACAGGTATGAGCGAGCTCTTCGGCTGTCAGCCGATGTTGAATGGCTAGAGTGGGTACGGCGATCAACTCGGATGCGTTGGGCGCTAAAATGTGACAACCAAGAAGGTGGCCAGTTTTTTTGTGACAGAGCGCTTTAACAAAGGCGGGATCTTTCCCTCCATTAGCTTGGTAGCGGGAGTTCCCGACGAGGCTAAAGTTCGATTGATGGTAGTCGACCCCTCGCTCTTTGAGTTGTTTTTCGGTAAAGCCTACTGAGGCTATTTCAGGGTTAGTATAGACAACATTGGGAATTGCAGTGTAGTCAAATGGATGGGTTCTACCTGCAATCTGAAAGGCGACGCTGATCGCTTCATGAGAACCTTTGTGGGCCAGCATCGGTTGTCCTGCGACGTCTCCAACGGCAAAGATGTTAGGGCAGGAGGTACGAAAGTGAGCATCGATTTCAATAAATCCTCGCTTATCGGTTTTGATCCCTACCGTTTCGAGCCCTAGATCTCTTGTATGAGGTTTACGCCCGATGGAAATAAGGGCAACATCTCCTGACATTGATTGGGTGCCCCCTTGTTTTTCCACCTGAAGCTTGACTCCGTTTCCCTGCCTTTCTCCACTGATCACCTTGGATCCAAAGTGGAAAAGAAAACCTCTCTTTTCGAGGATCTTTTGAAAGGTTAATGCTAGCTCCTCATCAAACTCAGGCAAAATTCGATCCATGAATTCAATCACTTCAATGGTGGCTCCGAGCGAGTGGTAAACGCTACCCAACTCAAGTCCAATCACCCCTCCCCCAACGATCAGCATCTTTTTGGGTGCCTCTTTGAGTGATAGCGCCCCTGTCGAGGAAAGAATTGTCGTCTCATCAAAGGCAAGATTCGGGAGGGCCATCGGCTCTGATCCTGTAGCAAGGACGATGTATTTGGTCTGAACTTGTTTTTCCCCTACCTGTACAACCGTCTCGGAAATGATTTTGCCTCGACCTTGAAACCGATCGATTTTATTCTTTTTGAAGAGGTATTGAATCCCGTTCGTTAGTTTTTTGACCACCTCTTCTTTATATTGCATCAGTTCGGAAAAATTGACGTGAGCCCCACTGACCTCGACCCCCATTCCTTTCATTTCGGTAAAGATCGCATGATAAAGATCTGTGGCATGCAAAAGTGCCTTCGAGGGTATACATCCTACGTTGAGACAGGTCCCTCCCAGTGTGGGGCTCTCTTCGATGCAAGCGGTTTTCAGTCCCAACTGGGCGGCTTTGATGGCGCCCACATATCCTGCTGGGCCTGATCCAATGAAGACTACGTCGTAAATCTCACTCATAAACCATTATCCTTGTCGGTTCTTCCAACATTTTTTTCATGTGGACCAAAAATGAAACCGATTCCTTTCCATCGATGATGCGGTGGTCGTAACTTAAGGCAAGGTACATAATCGGCCGGATTTCAACTTTCCCCTCTATGGCCACGGGTCTGTCGACAATATTGTGCATGCCTAGAATTGCGCTTTGGGGGGGGTTGAGGATGGGGGTGGATAACATGGAGCCGAAGACTCCCCCATTCGTGATGGTGAAGGTACCTCCTGACATATCGGCCATGGTCAGCTTTCGATCCCTAGCTTTGTCCGCCAATAGGGAGATTTGTCTTGTCATCTCTAAGAAACTCAACTGGTCAGCATTCCGGATTACAGGAACGACAAGGCCTGTGGGAGTGCTTACGGCAATTCCAATGTGCTGGTGTGCGTTGTAGACAATATCATCGCCGTCGATGAATGCGTTAACATCGGGAAAGGCTTTGAGGGCAGAGATGGCTGCTTTGATAAAAAAGGGAAGGAACGTGAGTTTAGCTCCATGCTCTTTTTGGAATACCTCTTTTTCTCGATTGCGGATTTTCATCACTTCGCTCATGTCGACTTCATTGAATGTGGTCAACATCGCCGTCTCATTTTTCACTTGAACAAGCCTTTTAGCAATGGTCTTTCTTAGCTTCGACATCGGCTTTCGTTCAGTTTGCTCTTCTGCAGGCTTTGGCGAAGGTGTAGATGTAGGCGGAGTCGTAGGTTTCTCTAATGTAGCAAGAAACTCATCCATGCTAACTCGTAGACCGGGACCGTTCGTAGCAACTGGAGGCGTCTCCATTTTTGGCGCGTTTTGTGGAGGCGTCTCCATTTTTGGCGCGTTTTGTGAAGGTGGCGGTGCAGTTGTTGTCTCCCCTTTGGCGGCGGTATCTATAACGCCAATCGTAGCACCAATGGGTAAAGTTTGTCCCACCTTAACAGAGAAGCTAATTTTTCCCGAGACAGGGGCGGGAACTTCGACCGTTGCTTTGTCTGATTCAAGCTCAATCAGAGGGTCTCCCTCTTTTACAATGGCGCCCTCTTTAACGAGAAGGGATGCAACAGAGACTTCTGTGATCGACTCTCCTACCGCAGGGACTTGGACATTCACGTGACTCATAGGGTCGCCTCCCGAATGATCTCTTCTTGTTGAATCTTAAATAGTCGGGCAAATCCGGTATCCGGAACAGAGCTTGAAGGTCTACCAATGTAGCGGACTTCTTCTTTGAAAATCTCTCTAAAGATCGGCCTTAAATACTCCCATGTCCCTTGATTAGCAGGCTCTTCCTGCACAAAACGGACATCTTTACACTCCCGATAGGGTCCCAGTATTTGAAGAAATTTCTCCCGATGAAAAGGGTAGACTTGCTCAATACGGATGATGGCGGCTTCTCCTTTTTTGGGAGCCAGTTCGTGAAAGATCTTCCCCGAACAAAGGAGGAGTCGCTTGGCTTTTTGATGATCTCCCATGAAGTATTGAAATGACCCTTCGATGATCTCACGGGGGGTCGAAAAGGAAGAGTTCAGTCGCAACATGCTTTTGGGGGTAGCAATAACGAGGGGCTTTTGTGGGGAAGCTAAAACCTGTTTTCGGATTAAATGAAACCACTGAGCAGGCGTTGAGGGAATCACAATGCGCATGTTGTCAAGAGCAGCTAGCTGCAAAAACCTTTCGATTCTGCACGAAGTGTGTTCCGGTCCCATCCCTTCATACCCATGTGGTAAATAGAGCACTAGTGAAGCTGTTTGGCCCCACTTGGTCTCAGAACTGGAAAAGTATTGATCTAGGATGATTTGGGCGCCGTTGACAAAGTCCCCAAATTGCCCTTCCCAAATAACTAATGACTTGGGGTAAGCAAGAGAATACCCATAATCAAATCCCATTACGGCAAACTCAGAGAGTGGCGAACTATAAACCTCAAAGGGAGCCTGAGTTGGAGAAATTTTCGTTAGAGGTATGTAGAGCTCTCCTTTTTCTTGATCGACAACTGCCGCATGTCGATGAGAAAAGGTTCCCCGCTTTGAGTCTTCCCCTGATAGGCGTACATGAAACCCTTCTTCTACAAGAGAGGCGTAGGCCAATAGCTCAGCTGATGCCCAATCAATCACCGGGTGATCCAAGTCCCCTTTGAGTTCACTATACCGACTCTCAAATAACTTTCGGATTTTTGGATGGGCCATGAATTCCTGAGGAATGTAGGTGATTTTCTCGGCTAGGCGGAGGAATTTTTCTTTAGATATTTTTGTGGTGACCTCTTGGAAAGTAACCCGTTTTGATTTTTCATTGAGCTCTTCAATGATATGAGGATTCTTTGGGGGTTCACGGTGCGAAACCTCTTCAAAGGCCTTCGTCAACTCTTGCTCTACCTCTTTTTCCATCTGGACCACTTCTTGATCCAAAACAACCCCTTTTGAAATTAACTGAGTCGAAAAGAGTTTGTAGATGTGATCTTTCTCTTTAATCTTTTGGTAAAGCTTAGGGTTAGTAAATCTCGGCTCATCCGATTCATTGTGTCCAAACAACCGGTGACAATTGAGATCGATGAATACATCTGTCTTAAATCGATGGCGCGCCTCAAAAGCCAGCACAACAGCTTTTATGCAAGCAACAGGGTCTTCAGCATTCACATGAATGATCGGTACGGAAAAAGCTTTAGCAATGTCGGTACAATATCTGGTCGAGCGGGTCTCCTCAGGCTCTGCAGTAAATCCAATCTGATTGTTGATGACGATATGGATGCAGCCCCCCACAGAATACCCTTTGATGTTTAGGAGTTGCAGTGTCTCATAGACGACCCCCTGCCCAGCTACGGAAGCATCACCGTGAATGAGAATGGGCAGCACTGAGTCGACTCCCCCTGTCTGTTTTTGCTTGGCCAAAGTAATCCCCAAAACGACAGGATCTACAGATTCGAGATGACTGGGGTTGGCAGCCAAAACCGTTTGAATTGCCTGAAGGGATCGCGTCATTACCTCGTGTTCATAGCCTTTATGGTATTTAACATCCCCTAATCCTTCATTTTCAGTAGGTAAACCACTCCCTTCAAACTCCCGGAAGAGATCCGAGTAAGGTTTATTACGCAGATTGCACAATAGATTGAGCCTACCTCGGTGGGCCATTCCAATGACGCACGATTTGTATTTATTCCATGCCGCAAGATTTAAGAGCTCATCCATCATGGGTAAGAAGGTTTCTCCCCCCTCAATGGAAAACCGCTTGGCTCCTAAAAACTTCTTCTGCAAAAACAGCTCAAATTCTTTGGCCTTAAACAGTTTTAAGATTAAGTGCCGATAGAATTCTTTATCTACTTCTCCTGATAGAGAGGCGATGCGGCTATGAATCCAGTCGCGGAACTCTCCACTTTCAATGTGATCGGTCTCATAGGAGATCGTCGATGAATACAACTCTCTTAAGCGGTGAATGATAGATTCAAGTGGAAGTATGGTTTGGCGTGAGAGTCCCAACGTGGGGAATGGCTTTGTGAGCTCGCTTACATCAAATCCGAGGGTGGATAAAGAAAGCTCAGTTGGTTCTTGAAGTGGGGGTAGCATTGGATTCGTATTAGCCATTAAATGGCCATATTTACGGTAAGAATTGACTAAGACCTTGATCCTCAGATCATCCGATCCGCCTCCAATCGAGGACGTTTTAGCTGTTGAAGAAAGCCCGTCTCTATTCAAGTTGGCAAAATCGACCCCTTGAAAGAACGCGCTCCAATCTTGAGCCACACTCGATGGATCCCTTCGGTAATCTTCGAGGAGTTTTTGTATATACTCTTGATTACCAAAGTTTATTGGACCTGAAAAATTGTCTTTGCCCATCTCTTAAGCCACCCCTAAGAGGGATACTACATGGGAAGAGATAAATTGCAAGGGGGGCTAGTACCCAACCATAAAAGTTTTTTAAAAAATGTTTGAATAGTGTTTCATATATGCCTTTCAATTGGAGGCAGCTATGAATAAGAAATGGGCCGTTCGTCTCACAGTAGAGGAACGAAGCGAACTT
>JAJZEO010000091.1 GCA_021847505.1 bacterium | reverse complement strand
TTTCGAAGGGTGTAGACAAGTTCCCGATCGTCGAGACGATTTCTTACACAAGCCGAGTCCCTTGGTTGAAAGGAAGGCCTGCTTGGGTTGCTGATTATGCATCCTATTTTGAAACCTCAAGGCACTTTATTGCGAGGTCTTTGAATGGGAATCTCGATTATGAGACACAGAAAGTCTCTCCTGGGGATAAATTTAACGTATTTAAGAAAGATAAGAATATCGAATTCTACTTATTGGTCGATTTGGCCACGTGTACCATGGATTTTTACTATTTGGACAAAGATCTTGATGAAAGGGTGTTTGTGAAGTCCTATGATATCGGTGTAGGTAGGGACGATCCTCTCTCTCCTTCAGGAAGTTTAACTCCGATTGGGAAGTATAAACTTGGGGGAAAGGTGGCTATTTATAAGCCTGGTTTAGAGCACTACTACCAAAATCAGAAGACTCATATGATCGAAGTTTTTGGGACCAGGTGGCTTCCTTTTGAGGAGGAGCTTGAAAATTGCTCTGATAGTGCAAAGGGGTATGGATTTCATGGAGTGCCTTGCATTTTTGATAAAGAAGCAGGCATTTTAATAGAAGCTAAAGATGGGGTGGGTACAAGAAACAGTGATGGGTGCTTAAGATTAAAAAAGGATGACATTGAAGAGCTTTTTGCCATTGTCATTACAAAGCCAACCATTGTTGAGGTAGTCAAAGATCGCTGTAATGTTGTTTATCCCATGTCAGTGGAAAACAAGTTAGAGTAGGAGGGAAGAGATGACCCCGTGGGAAAGAATGCAGATTTGTAGGCATCCGGAGAGGCCGCGTTCTAGTCATTTTATTGAAAAAATTACCGATTCTTTTACAGAATTGCATGGAGATCGTCTATTTGGCGATGATCCTGCAATTATCGGTGGTCTTGGCTACATTGGGGGAAGACGTTTTATCATCATTGCCCAAGAAAAAGGAAATGACACAGAATCGCGCATTAAAAGGAATTTCGGGATGTGTCATCCGGAAGGTTATCGAAAAGCTCTTCGACTTATGGAAATGGCGGAAAAATTCTCGATTCCGGTGGTCTGTCTTATTGATACGCCGGGGGCCTACTGTGGGCTAGCGGCAGAGGAAAGGGGACAGGGGGCTGCGATTGCAACCAATTTGATGAAGATGTCTCAGTTGAAGACTCCCATTATTTGCACTTTGATCGGAGAGGGGGCTTCTGTGGGCGCCTTGGGAATTGGAGTGGGGGATGTGTTTGGAATGCTTGAACATGCCTACTATTCAGTGATTTCTCCTGAAGGATGTGCCATGATCCTGTTCAAGGATGCGAAGCAACATGAAAAAGTTACAGAGGTGTTGAAGGTACAATCAGAGTATCTCAAAGAGGTTGGGGTCGTAGATGAAATTATTCCTGAACCCGAAGGGGGAGCTCACCTCAATCCATTTTTTGTCTATCAAGGCGTTAGAGAGTTCGTTCTGAGGCAGGAGGCCCTATTGCGATCGGTTCCACTCGATCAGTTATTGCAAAATCGTTACGATCGATTCCGTAGACTTGGTGTTGTAGAAGAAATCACGTCATACGAAAAAGAGTTGTCCGAAAGCCATATTTAGTCCATTATAGTCCTTTATGGGCTTATTATTTCGTGCAGTCATTCAAGCAAAGAGACGATTTCTGTGGTTTTTCTTCGCTGTCTTCACTCTTTTAGGGACGAATATTGCTGACCAGGTCGAGATGGTCACCATTGGAATGATCATGAACAATGGGGCAGATTTCTTCTCCCTTTTTGGAAATGGTGAGAGAGTCACACGCGAAGATGTCGATAATGTCTGGAAGCTTTTGGACAAAGAGGATAAGAACTTTGTCACTAAGAAAGATACGACTCAGTACATGAGTAAGCGAAAAAAAGTGAATCTGATCAATAAGTTTCTCGATCGGCTTAAGCTAGTTTATATCAAGAACGTATCCTCGTTTCAAGTTGCCATCATGATGCTCTTATTTGTGGGGATTTTTAAAGCGGTCTTTCTGTTTTATAGCCGCTATTGTACGCAAATACTGGCGATCAAGGTGAGCCGTGATTTAAGGCAAAAGTATTTTCGTCATATCCAGTCACTTTCCATGGATTTCTATCAAAAATACAATATTGGGTCTTTATCGACCCGTGTGATGGTTGATTCAAATCAGATCGCCCTTTCGATCAATTCGATGATCATCAACTATTTTCAAACTCCATTTAAGATTTTGACGACTTTGAGCATTTGTTTCATTCTTTCGTGGAAATTAAGCCTGGTCATTTTTTTGGCGATCCCTTTGATTTTGATTCCCATTAGGATTTTAACGCAGAGGGTAAGGCAGATCACAAGGCGCTTGCAGAGAAACCAAGAAAAATTTGCAGCAGTTTTGATTGATTTTCTGAGTGGTATCGAGACGGTCAAGATTTTTGCTATGGAGAAATTTACCTTCAGAAAATATTGCGAGCAAAATGATTACATGGAGAGGCTTGAGTCAAAGACGAGCCGATACGATATGTTGACAAGGCCTATACTGCATTTTGTCACGATGAGTTGCCTGGTGGGTGTCTTGTTTGTGGGGTTGTATTGGATGCATGTTCCACTTGCTGATTTGATCGTCTTTTGTGGGCTTCTCCATTTGCTTTATGAGCCTGTCAAAAAGTTCTCAGAAGAAAACGCCAATATTCAAAAGGGGGTTGTTGCGGCTGAAAGAATGTTCGATGTACTTTCTTTGAAGCCCAAAATTACCGATTCTGAAGATGCGATCAAGGTCGAGGATTTCAACCATTCTATTATTTTTGACCGTGTCTGGTTCCGTTATGGTAATGAATGGGTGTTGAAGGATGTAAGTTTTACTGTCAAAAAGGGAGAAACGGTCGCGATCGTAGGAACCACGGGGTCAGGAAAGTCGACGATCTTATCTTTGATCCCCAGACTTTATGAGATTGAGAGGGGGCATATCTTTTTTGATGGGATTCCCCTTTCCCACATTACGCAAGAATCGTTGAGGGAGCTTTTATCGTTTGTGCCTCAGTCCCCGTTTTTATTTAATGAGACTGTCAGGACAAACATTAGTTTTGGATTGGACTTGCCTTTTGAAGAGATCAAAGAAGCAGCGATCTTGGCTCATGCCCACGAATTTATCGATGAACTTCCCGATAAGTACGATTCAGTGTTGGCTGAAGGGGGGAAAAACCTATCGGTAGGTCAACAACAGAGGGTGGCCATTGCGCGTGCTTTGGTGAAAAAAGCACCCATTCTCATCTTAGATGAGGCGACATCCTCATTAGATGCAGTCAGCGAGCAGAAGATTAAGCAGGCAATCGAACATTTGCATGGAAAATTGACGCAAATTGTTGTAGCTCATCGACTTTCAACGATAGAGTATGCAGATAAAATCATTGTGATCGAAAAGGGTAGGAAGATTGCTGAGGGGACGAAAGAAGAGCTACTTCAAACGTGTGAGACTTTCAATGCGATGTGGTCTGCTTCAAGGCTGGAATTAGTTAAGAATTAATCCGTTAGTAACTTCTTAGAGAAGTCCCTTAGAAATGAGGGTCTCTTTGAGTTCTGTGTTTTCGGGTTTATCGAGGGCGCCCGATTGAGCGAGCCATTTGAGATAATGTTTAGGCACTTTGTTTAGGGGCTCGCCGCGGTGTTTTCCGAAAGGCATTTGGGAAATGGTTTTCTCTTGTTTGTAAAGAAGATGAAAAATTTGTTCCATGGTGAGGTCGCCGACCATTTGGGAAAATACCTTGTGCAGAACCATCACGTCATCAAGAGCTCGGTGGGCATTGTTCTTTTCGATATTGTAGATTTCTCGAAGATACTGGAGAGAGTGCCTTGGTAAATCAGGGCGGTATTTACGCGCCCATTTGAGACTGTCTATGAAGAAAAATCGTGGGGGATTTATTTTAACGCGTTCTGCTTCAAGAGTTAAGAAGTGAAGGTCGAAAGCGTCATTGTTATGAGCGATTAAGATGGTCTCCCCTTCACAGAATTTATAGAACTCTTTTCCGACTTCGGCATAAGTGGGGGCATCTTTAACCATTTCGTCCGTGATGCCGCAGATTTGTATCGATTCTTCAGGGATGGGCATTTGTGGATTGACGAAAGCGCAAAAGGTTGCATTTCTCACCGGATCAAAAGCAGCAATCTCGATAATCCTGTCTTTTCCTGGTTTAACCCCAGTAGTTTCTGTATCGTAATAGATAGGTCTTTGTGCCATGAGGATCCAGAGAATAACAGGGAGTGAGTTATTTTTCTAGTGCAAAACTAGTGCAAAAGAAGTACTTTAACGATATGAATCAATTAGATAAAATCCACCGATGAGATATGGATCAGAAGCAATGTAAACCCAATTATCACTTCACTCAAGTCGATGGGCAAAAGGCTATCGATGCGCTGGGTAAAGAAGAAGCACTGCGCGCTCTTCGTGAGATGATGCGCATTCGAAATTTCGAGCTTCGTGGTGCTCAGGCTTATCAGATGGGGAAGGTATGGGGTTTTTATCACGAGTATACGGGACAAGAGGCAATTCAAACAGCAGCCGTGCACGCTTGTGGTGGGAAGAAAAATTTGTGGGTCACGACGTATCGTTGTCATGGACTTGCGCTGCTCTTAGGAATGACTGTTAAAGAAGGAATGTGCGAACTTTACGGCAAGGCTAATGGGAATGCCCAGGGTCGTGGTGGTTCGATGCATCTTTATGCCGACAACATGTATGGTGGGAACGGGATTGTGGGGGGACAGTGGCCTATTGGTGCCGGTCTTGCTTTTTCATTGAAGTATCGAGAGATCAAAGATCAAGTGGCCATTTGTTTTGGTGGGGATGGCTCTGTGATGATGGGGACATTTGGCGAGTCGATGAACTTAGCGGCTCTTTGGAATTTGCCTCTTATAGCTGTGATTGAAAACAATCAATATTCTATGGGGACAGCTCAGGAGAGAGGGGTAGCCAACTTGCCCATCGGGGAGAATGTCGCAAAGGCTTATGGGGTCAATTCGTACACTGTCGATGGGATGGATTTTGGAAACTGTTTAGCGGTTTTCAAGGAAGTCAGTGACTATGTGAAAAAAACGAGTCGTCCTGCGATCATTGAAGCATTGACTTACCGGTTTAAAGGGCATTCTATTTCAGATGCAGGGCATTATCGAACCAAAGAAGAGGTAGAACTGAACAAGGCTCGTGATTCCATCCAGATTTTGGCTGACTCGATTAAGAGTCGTAAATGGGCAAGCGATGAAGAGATCGAAGGGATGAATAAAGAGTGTAAAGAAGAGGTATTGGAGGCAATGAAAGTTGCCGACGAAAGCCCATGGCCTGATCCTAATTCTTTGGGAGAGGGGGTTTTCTTTGGCTGAGCAAGAGGTAGAAATTCGTGAAGCTCTTAGACAAGCGATCGATGAGGAAATGACATATGATGATCGAGTCTTCATACTGGGCGAGGAGGTTGCTGAGTACAATGGGGCGTATAAAGTCACAAAGGGGCTTTTGGATAAATGGGGACCGCGACGGGTTATCGATACACCGATTACTGAGGCAGGTTTTAGTGGTCTTGCAGTGGGAGCCGCATTAGTTGGTCTAAGACCAATCGTCGAGTTTATGAGCTTTAACTTTTCTTTTGTGGCGTTCGATCAAATTGTCAATAATGCGTTTAAGATGCACTACATGTCAGGAGACCGTTTCCACGTTCCGATTGTATTTCGTGGGCCTAATGGTGCTGCCGCGCGTGTTTCTTGTCAGCATTCTCACTGTGTTGAAGCGCTCTATGGATGGTTTCCTGGCTGTAAGATTGTGGCCCCATCTAATGCTTATGATGCAAAGGGTCTTTTAAAGTCAGCAATTCGCGATCCTAATCCTGTTTTAGTGCTAGAAAACGAGCTGATGTATGGATTAAAACAGAAAATTCCGACTGAAGAGTTCTTCGTTCCTATTGGTGAAGGAAGGCTTTTAAAGGAGGGGTCTGATGTGACTTTAATTGTTCATGGACGAATGGTGATTTTTGGGATGGAAGCTGCTGAAACGATGGCGAAAAAGGGGGTTAAAGTCGAAGTGATCGATCTTCGTACGATTAAACCGCTAGATATTGGCATGATTGCAAAATCGGTGCGTAAAACAAAACGGGCGGTTCTTGTCGAAGAAGGTCATTATTTCACGGGCATCTGTAGTGAGGTGGCTTTTGAGATTCAAAAGCATTGTTTTGGCTATCTTGATGCGCCTGTAGAACGAGTTTGCCAAAAAGAGACACCTCTGCCATACTCCCCAGTACTGGAGGAAGAATCAATTCCGAACACAAAACGGATTCTTAGAGCACTTCAGGAAGTCCTTAAGGGAGCATAACATGGTTATCACAGTGACAATGCCTGCGCTTTCGCCCACCATGACTGAGGGTGTCATTGCAAGATGGCTTAAAAAAGAAGGTGATCGTGTTACAGCTGGGGAGGTCCTTTGTGAGATCAATACTGACAAATCGACCGTCGAATATACTTCTATTGAAGAGGGATATTTAAGAAAAATTGTGGTGAGGGAAGGGGCGAGCGCTCTTGTAAATCAAGGGATTGCGATTATGACGGAAACAGCCAATGAAGACATTACGAATTACAAGCTTGAGGAACCGAACCTTAAAAAGATGGTGGTAAAAGGGGAGACAACTATGCAAGTGGAAGAAAAAGAAGAAGTCAAGCCGGTTGGTAAGGGGTCTGCAATGAACGTGATGACGTTCGAAGCGGTGGCTCCACGTAAAGGATACAAGTTTCCTGAGAAAGATCAGTACAGCGGTGCGATTGCATCTCCTTTAGCCAAGAGACTTGCGAAAGAGCAGGGATTGGATCTAACTTCAGTGCGGGGAACAGGCCCTGGGGGTCGAATTGTTGCAAAGGATCTCGAAGCAGCGCAAAAAGAGGGGTTGATTTCTTATGGAGAGGGGGTTCCTCAATTGGTTCCTGGAACTTACGAACTAGAAGAATTGACTCAAATTAGAAAAGTGATTGCAGAGAGACTGCAGGCCTCAAAGATGTCGATTCCTCACTACTACATTACGGAAGAGGTCTATGTTGATCGATTAATCGATCTTAGAAATCAACTCAAAGAAATGGGAATGAAAGTCACGTATAATGATTTTATCTTGCGTGCTACAGCTCTCGCTTTGAGACGTCATCCTGTGATCAACAGTGGATATGATTCAAAAAACAATAAGATCATCCGCTTCAAAACTATCGATATTTCTCTTGCGGTGAGTATCCCTGATGGATTGATTACCCCGATCATTCCTCATGCTGATTATAAAGATCTCAATCAATTAAGCCAGGAAGCAAAGGATCTGGCTAAAAGGGCGAAGGAGAATAAACTTTCTCCTGAGGAGTACCAAGGGGGTTCGTTTACTGTATCGAATTTGGGTATGTTTGGTATTCATTCATTCCAGGGGGTCATTAATCCACCACAGGCTGCGATACTTTCTGTGGGTGGGATTAAGGAGAAAGCTGTGGTCGAAAACGGGATGGTGAAAGGGGGTAATGTTCTTTATTTGACAGGCTCTTTTGACCACAGAGTGATTGATGGGGCTGATGGGGCTCAATTTCTCCATACTTGTAAGAAATACCTTGAAAACCCTGCCAGCTTGATTGTTTAATGGCTTTCTTGATAAAATCTATCCAAACTTAATGTTTTTGGAGGGGTTTTTATGGATGTTCAGAATGGTTGCATAGTCGTGCTTGTCTATAATCCCATGCCAGAATTTGTTGAAAAAGATCTAGGGATCTTTGAAAAATTTCATAACATTGGTCAAACAGATCCTTTACAAGATTTAAGCAGTTTTGTTTCTTACTTTTTCCAAACATTTTCTATGTGGTTCATTGCAGTGACCAGGGTGATTTCGTCCTTGGGGTATGGCCTAAACGAGGCCGCTTCTAGCGAAGAGCCAAAAAAAGTCTTTATTGAATGGTCAAAGTCTTCGCTCTATTACGCTTGGATCAGTTTCTGTCTTCCTTTTATCTTTCTAGGGGGGTACGTCATTGAGGATTGCCGAAGATCCTTTCTTGAAGTAGAAGGGCCAATTACAGAAGAAACTGCCCGCAGAAAGAATTTTAGACTTGAAGAGGAGCTAGCTCAATCAAAAATTGGCCAAGAACGTGCGAAGGGAGAAAACCAGGTTCTTGGTGATCAACTCGTTGCTGAGCGGTTGAATTTTCAACAATGGAGCCAGAGGTTTCAATCTTCTGATGTGGGGCAAACTGCTATTGCATTAAATGAGGTTCATTTAGAACAAGCAAGGACTGCTGTGCGGACTGAGATGCAAGGGCAAGTGGATACTATTACTCTAGAGAGGGATGCTCTACAGCAAAGAGTGGAGAGTCTGGGTGAAGAGCTAGAGAAAAGCAGGGGTGATTTAGCCGAGTTACAGGAAGTGGTTAGAGGGTTAACAGAAGCGAATGCCGAATTGACAGAAGAGAAGACTCAATTAAGAGCTAGTACCCAACCATAAAAGTTTTTTAAAAAATGTTTGAATAGTGTTTCATATATGCCTTTCAATTGGAGGCAGCTATGAATAAGAAATGGGCCGTTCGTCTCACAG
>JAJZEO010000019.1 GCA_021847505.1 bacterium | reverse complement strand
GCTACAGCGGCAATCTTTAAACAATCACTCCTCGCTAAGGGAATACCCTTAGCTTCGTCGTGATCGTTTAAATTTTGCTCGCTTCGCTAGCGCCTATGAGGGAAATAAGTAGCCAACCGGGTTTTAATTCTTGAGTTTCTTGTTTAGCCTTCTTTTCCAGCTCATGCTCCTTTTGAGCGAGCTTATCCTTGATTTCTTTGGCCTTTTCCTTGGCCTTTTCTTTTGTTTCTTTAACGTCGTTTGCTAATTTTTTCTTCTCTTTTTTAGCCTCCTTTTCAAGTTTGTGTTCTTTTTGAGTGAGTTTCTCTTTGACCTCTTTAGTTTTTTCTGTGAGGTCTTCGATCACTTCTTGACCTTTTTTCTTAAGGTGCTCTTTTTCTTTCTGGATTTTATCTATAGTTTCATGGCTTTTTTCAGCGACACTGTGTGCAGATCTGCCTGCATGCCCCAGTGCTGAAAAGAGCGACGTCATTGCTATGACGGTGACATATGCACTATTTTGCCAAAAGCTGTGTTTTGTTAAAGTTTTCATATGTAAATCCTCCTATGGATTTAATTTTTGTTAAATGGGACTTGTGACTTCCTACCTCCTTGTTTTTGGGTCTTTGTAATGATCATGCAAGTTTACTTTGCAATTTTGTCTTTAAGGTTATTCTTGGTTTCTTCGTATTTTTTCCCAAGCTTCTCCTTTCCTTCTTTGGCTTTTCGCTCGAGCTCATGCTCTTTTTGAGCAAGTTTATCTTTCGCTTCCTTTGCCTTTTCAGACAAAGTATCGATCACTTCTTGGCTCTTTTCAACGACTTTAGCATGAATAGGGAAAGATGAAAAAATGGACACAGTTGCGAATGCAACAACATATGTGATATTTGTGAAAGTTTTCATATGAAATCTTCCTTTGGATTTTTTTTGATTAATCTAAGCTCGTGACTTTCTACCTCCTGTTTTTTTGTACCTAACACAGTAGTAAAACAAATATAGACATTACTCACAACAAAAAAATTAACACGACCTTAACAATACGAGAGAGATTAAAAAAATAAGAGAGGGGGGTAGATGCCCCTCTCTAGTTGACAATCACTTTTGGGCTAGGTATGATTCTCTTCCAAATAGATTGAGGCATTATAATGTTTGATAGCTCTTCCCAAGGTTATAAGTGGGGATTTGTGACTGAGATAGAGTCAGAAGTCTTTGAAAAGGGACTGAATGAGGAGGTCATTCGCGCTATTTCAAAAAAAAAAGATGAACCTGAGTTCATGCTCAAGTTTCGCCTTAAGGCCTATGAAAAATTTAAAAAAATGGAGCCCCCTCTTTGGGCCAATGTCCACTACCCACCGATCGATTTTAATCAAATTCGTTACTACAGTGAGCCTAAAAATAAGCCCCAATTGAACTCGCTTGACGATGTCGATCCAAAATTGCTCGAGACTTTCGAGAGGTTGGGGATCCCTCTCGATGAGCAAAAGCGGCTGGCCAACGTGGCGATCGATGTAGTTTTCGACTCGGTTTCGATATCGGCGGCCTTTCATGAGAAACTTGAAGAGGCAGGTGTAGTTCTTTGCCCGATGGGCGAGGCAGTGAGAAAGTATCCAGAATTGATCGAACAATACTTGGGGACGGTCGTTCCTGCAGGGGACAATTTTTATGCGGCTTTGAATTCGGCCGTCTTTTCCGATGGATCATTTGTCTATGTACCGAAGGGTGTCCGCTGTCCTATTGAGCTTTCGACTTATTTTAGAATTAACGAACGTGAGACAGGGCAATTTGAAAGAACCCTGATCATTGCCGAGCCTGGATCATATGTAAGTTATCTTGAGGGATGCACAGCTCCTGCTTATGACACCAACCAATTGCACGCAGCAGTTGTTGAATTGGTGGCTCATGAGGGGGCTGAGATCAAATACTCAACGGTGCAAAACTGGTATTCGGGTGATCCACAAACAGGCAAGGGTGGTATTTACAACTTTGTCACCAAGCGGGGAAGGTGTGCAGGCCGTGGTTCAAAGATTTGTTGGACCCAGGTAGAAGCAGGGGCTGCAATCACATGGAAGTATCCCAGCTGTATTTTGGAGGGAGATGATTCAGTCGGGGAATTTTACTCAGTGGCACTGACTAACGGCAAAATGCAAGCCGATACAGGAACCAAGATGATCCACAAGGGGAAGAGAACAAAGTCGACGATCATTTCTAAAGGAATATCGGCTGATGAGTCTCACAATACTTATCGTGGTTTAGTCCATATGTCTGGAGGGGCTGAAGGGGCCAGAAATTATACCCAGTGTGATTCGATGCTTGTCGGCAACCGCTGCAGCGCAAATACCTTTCCTTACATCGAAGTCCACAATGAAACATCCAGTGTGGAACATGAAGCATCGACATCGAAGATGAATGAAGAGCAGCTGTTTTACTTGCAATCGCGAGGAATCAGTCGCGAAGATGCGATCAATTTGATCGTCAATGGATTTTGCAAAGAAGTGATTTCGAAAATGCCACTCGAGTTTGCAGTAGAAGCAGAAAAATTGTTAACATTAAAGTTAGAAGGGTCAGTAGGCTAATAGATATGTTAAAAATAGAGAATATACATTGTGAAGTTGACGGGAATCCGATTTTGAAGGGATTTTCGCTGACAGTAAATCCTGGAGAAGTCCACGCCATCATGGGGCCTAATGGAGCAGGCAAATCGACTCTTGCAAGAGTAATTGCAGGCCATCCTCTGTATGAAGTGACATCAGGTAAGATTGTCTTTGAAGGGGAAGAAGTTTTGGGTTCGGATCCTGAAGAGAGGGCGAGGCGGGGGATCTTCATGAGTTTTCAGTATCCCTTAGAGATTGAGGGGATTTCCAACCTCGATTTTCTTCGCCATGCCTACAATGCAGTGAGTAAAGAAAATCTCTCAGCGGATGATTTTAGAAAGAAAATTGCTCCGATCTTAGTCGAAATGAAAATCAAGGAATCCTTTCTTGATCGCGACTTGAATGGAGGCTTTTCTGGGGGAGAGAAGAAACGCAATGAGATCTTGCAAATGGCTGTCTTATCGCCAAAGTGTGCGATTCTCGATGAAACCGATTCGGGGCTTGATATCGATGCGCTGAGAATCGTAGCTGAAGGGGTGAACCGATTTAGAAGAAAGGACCGCTCATTGGTCTTGATCACTCACTACCAAAGATTGTTAGATTACGTTAAACCTGACTTTGTTCATGTCATGAGAGATGGAAAAATTATCCAATCTGGGGGTCCAGAACTGGCGCTGCAACTGGAAGAAAAGGGTTATGAACGGATTTAAAGAGAGACTAGAAACCCAAATGCTCGGCGATGAGGAAAGTCGCCGCCAGTGGAAGAGCGCGTGGCAGATTGGATTGCCAAGTAGCGCTGCAGAGAGCTATAAAAAGCACGATCTAGAACGTATGTTTCAACTAAGCCAAGGCACTTCTAGAGGGGAAATGACCACGAAAGGCGATCTTCCAAGTGGAGTCACCCTTCTTCCCCTTGCTACAGCAAAGCTCTCGTTTGGGTTTTTCTTTCACAACCTGGCTTCAAAGAAAACTAAGCAGGAAAAAGCCAAACATTTTTTCCCTCTCCTCATCGAAGCGTGTTGCAATGACGGATGGTTTGTGAATGTTACTAAACCGTGCCATGAGACCCTTTGGTTAGAAGATGTGGCCATGCCTCAAGAGGCGATTGAGATGAGAAGGGTGGTCGTTTATGTAGCTAAAGGAGCGAGTCTCGACATCGTCATTGACCGAAAGTTAAAGAGCTTTGCGAACGAAGAGACATTGATCGATCTTGTCATCGAAGAGGGAGGCTCCTGCCGCCTATGCGAACTTGACTTGAGCGCTGATCAAACGACTTGTAGCCTTTCTCATGTGAGGGCCCAAGTGAAGAAGGAGGGAAATTTCCAACACATTTCCGCTACTCGTGGAGGGGGTTGCTCCCGTTTGGATCTTTTTGTTGAGCTTTTAGGGGAAGGAAGTGAAGTTGATTTGCAAGGAATTTGGTCGCTTGGCGAAAAGCGATCCTGCCATACAGAGATAGAGATTGTCCATAAAGCCCCTAATACCCGCTCAAATCAACATTTTAAGGGAGTACTCAGGGATAAGAGCAAATCAACCTTTGAAGGGAAAATTGTCGTAGAGCCCCAGGCTCAAAAGACACAGGCCTATCAATTGAACAACAATTTGATCCTTGATCGAGGGGCCAACGCCTTTTCAAAGCCCAATCTCGAAATTTTTGCTGATGATGTTAAGGCCTCTCATGGGGCCACTGTGACACAGCTTTCAGAAGAGGAGTTATTCTATCTTCGCGCCCGAGGTATTGATCAAGCTCAAGCAAAACAACTCCTTACCGCAGGATTTACAGCACCTATACTCAAACAATTTTTCTCCAAAGAAGCGAGGGAGTACGCCAGTGGCATTTGATCTTGAAAAGTTGCGAAGTCAGATTCCTATGTTGAAGCAGACGATGAACGGGCATCCTCTCGTCTACCTCGATAATGCTGCCACCACATTGAAGCCCCAATCTGTCATCGACGCCATAAGCCGTTTTTATACACAAGAATACTCAACGATTCACCGCTCAGTTCACGAACTATCTACATCAGCCAGCGAGCGATATACAGCTGTGAGACAAACGGTTGCACGATTTATTCGTTGCCAAGAGGAAGAGGTAATCTTCACCCGAGGGGCAACAGAGAGCCTCAATATTGTGGCCCAGTGTTATGCAAGACCTTTGCTCAAAAAGGGTGATGAAATCATCCTAAGTGAAATGGAGCACCATGCTAACATCGTTCCCTGGCAACTGGTGGCCGAAGAGAAGGGATGTATCATCAAAGTGATTCCGATGGATGATGAGGGGAATCTTTTATTGGAGGAATATGCAAAGATACTCACCCCTCGCACGAAAATTGTTGCCGTTTGCCACGCTTCAAATTCTGTTGCCACGATCAACCCCATCAAAGAAATGGCGATCATGGCACATGAAGTGGGAGCCATATTTGTAGTCGATGGAGCTCAGGCTATTGCCCATGTTCCGGTGGATGTGGCACAACTGGATTGCGATTTTTATGCCTTTTCAGGTCACAAAATCTACGGTCCCACGGGAGTGGGTGTATTGTTCGGGAAAAAGGCTCTACTTGAAATGATGACCCCCTACCATGGAGGAGGGGATATGGTGAAAGAGGTTACCTTTGCCAAGACCACGTTCCAAGATCCCCCGCTAAAATTTGAAGCCGGCACCCCTTTAATTGCCGGAGTCCTTGGATTAGGGGCTGCTATTGACTTCTACCAATCCCTCGATCGACTTGCTGTCGAAAACCACGAACGCATCTTATGTGAAAGGCTATTCTCGGAACTAGGCAATGTTCCCGGAATGAGAATTTTCGGAAAAGCCGCTTGCCGAGTTCCCCTTGTTACGTTTACTCTAGATAAAGTTCATCCCTTAGATTTAGGAACAATGCTCTCGCTTAAAGGCATTGCGATCAGAACGGGTACCCTCTGCGCCCAGCCAGCTCTCCACCATTTTGGTGAACGCTCAGCCTGCCGCGTCTCTCTTGCCCCCTACAACACACAAGAAGAGATCGAGTTTATTTTAAACACTCTTTCAGAGCTAACGCCTTCATTGTTAACTAGATAGCTCATATCTCTTCCTTTCAGCTATGATAGAAGAAAAGAGAAGGGATCATGAACGGAGTTATTCTTGCATGCTTTTCGATGACACTATCTCTTGTAGTTACCTATTTCCTTCTCAAGCTCATGAAAGAGAGCGTTGATTATGAATAAGATTAGCGGTGATTTTTCTCCGCGTTCTAGAGGTATTTAAAAAATGCCAGAAAAGATCAGGTGGATACACTTTTTTTTTAGCCTGATTGTCGTCACTCTATTTTTGATCGTCGTCTCAAACCTACTACCCGCTAACAAAGATGACGAATAGACTTCTTATTAGAAGGTAAAGTTGAAATTGGCTCTTAAGAGACCGTAGATGATATTTTGGGATTTTATCGCCTGAGTTCCTGAAGTTGAAGAGAATAGGCCCGTCGAATTGCTTGTAAACCCACCCGTCCAATCAGCGGTGAACGTATAGAGAAACTTCTCAGAAAATTGATGGTTCCAAGAAAATCCTAAACAGACTTCCTCTTCACTGAAAAGTCTATTGAGCGTTCCCTTGGTGTTTACATTAAACCCATTGTTTGTGGTTCCTGTGTAACTTTCAGCCTGAGAGGTAAATTGCACACTTGCGGCGTGGGCAGTGAATCTGAACATTCCGTAAAAGGCCAAGCCTACGCCACAATATTTAGCGACTAATAGGGTTCCAGTAGGCCCCCCATGAACCATATTCTCATTCTGCGTATTTTGAGATTGGTTACCGCTGAAAAGTTCTGTGAGCGCATATTGTGCTTCGTGTTGAAGATAACCAGCGAGTCCTCCCACACTTCCTAACACCTTCAAGCTAGGCGTTGAGTAAATTAGATGAAGAGTTTCAAGTGCTGCACGGTTCCTTCCGACTAATTGATAGGTTGCATTGGCGGCTGTAATTTGTCCCGCTGTACCTGCGGAATTTCCGCCAAGCACAAGAGTGGATGCCGCATTGGTATAAGTGGTGGGTGCTGTAAAGACAGGAGATGTGTTCGATTTATTGGTGAGAAAGTCGTAGAACAGTCTTACGCTATGTCCAGTTGGACTATTGTAGACAAGACTAATCCCTACTCCATTGGACCAAGATAGATTTACCGAGACGAAATTTTTCTGGGGATTCGAGGGCGAGGGGGTTGTATAGACACCATCTTGAGCAATAGTGGTCTCTGAGGGACCGTAATACCCACCAAGGTAACTGATCCCAAGAGTGAATGAGAGTGTTTCTGGATTGGGGCTTACCCAGTAAGTGGTAATATTTTCTGCTGCTGAAGGCAGAGGAGGTTTAGCTGGAGGAACAGTAGGTGAAGGAGGTGGCGGAGTTAATACGGGTGCTTGTGGTGGTGGGGGAGTAGCGATAGGCTTTTTAGGAGAACGCGAGATGTGAAATCCTGAAGCCTCTAGAGAAGAAAGACAGCATGCGCAAATTCCCATAATCAACAGCGGTTTCTTCATAGACCGTTCCTCAAAAGGTTGGAATACTATAACCTGATCTCTACCTTAATTGTTTATTTTGGTCAAAAAAAAAACCCCGAGGGAAAGTCCCACGGGGTTCTGCAATTCCTAAGAGCTGTTGTTTCTCACGAAACAACCATCGAAAGGGCATTAATAGGTGAGGTAGAATCCAGCAGAGAGGAGACCATAAATGAGTCCCTGATCTCTTAAAGATTGAGTACCGCTTGTTGAAGAGAAGAGCATGTTAGAGTTTCCATTGAATCCTGCTCTCCAATCAGTGATGAGAGCAAACATACCGCCGTTTTCCATTTCATGTGACCAGAAAAGTCCAAGTTGGAGTTCTTCCTCATTGTATAGTTTATTGACAGTGCTTTGAGTGTTGACATCAAAGCCATTGCTGACAGTACCTGTATAATTTTGTTCCTGAGCTAAGTGCTTAACACCGGCAGCATTCACAGTTAAACGGGCATCAGCATAAAAGCCAAAACCTTTCCCAACAACCTTTGATAAGTAAATAGAGGCTGTAGGACCGCCGAAGATAGTTTGTTCAAGCTGATAGTTTTTTGATATAGTCGCATTAGTGTACTGAGTTAGATTATATGTGCTCTCATGGCTAAGGTATCCAACTGCACCCCCCAATGAACCGAATACTTTTACCCCATCAGCATGGTGAATAGAGTGTTGACATTCGAGAATACCGTAGTTTTTTCCCCTTAGGTTGTAGTTACCATTTGCTGCTGTAACTCTGCCTGCTCTTCCTGTTGAATCTCCGGCAATAGCAAGAGTACTGGAAGCGTTGGAATAAGTAGAAGCATTTGAAAATGGCTTTGTATTGTTGTTGCCATTTGTGAGGTATGAGTAATAGGCTCTAAGTGCATAACCTGTGCCTGTGTTATGAGTGAGGGCAACCTCAACTCCATTTGACCAGGATAAGCTTGCAAATACGTATTCTTGTGTAGTATTAGTCGTTGCAGGTGCTGCAGTACTGTAGACCCCATCTTGTGCGATAACAGTATTGCTTGGACCAAAGTATCCACCTAAGTAAGCGACATAAAATGAGGTTGCTTGCTCTTTTGGATCGCTAGCAATAACGAATTTAGTTGCATCTTGGCAGTCCCACATGTCCATGTTTTGCTGTGCATTCTTTTGTGGACCACCTTTTGGTGCAGGCGAACCATTTTTAGGGTCTCTATGCCCTGATGCTTGAAGAGAAACTGCGCACAAAGCGAACATCCCAACAAGAAGTGATTGTTTTTTCATGATTTCTTCTCCTCTAATAAAAACAAAATAAATTCAACTTTTAAAACAAAATGTGATTCTCGTCAAATCATTTTCATTTTTTTCATTTTTATAGTCTTTTAAATTACGATGGATACTTTTTCTAAGGGGTCGTTTCAGATTTTTGTCAGCGTAGCGATGGCGAATCAGGTCCCTGTCGAAGACAGGACCGATACAGCCGGGCAAAAAGATGAAGATGAGCCCAAGGAAAAAAGTATCCATCGTAATTTAAACCCGGTTGGCTACTTATTCTCCTTCAAGAGTTGATTAGACAGGTAAGATACAAGCTGAAAGACGAAGCCAAGGGCCTTCCCCTTGGCGA
>JAJZEO010000063.1:10633-31797 GCA_021847505.1 bacterium | reverse complement strand
TATCAGGAAGGAATCGACCTGCCACATACCGATCAGAAAGGAGAACTGCTTCTCGGATCGCTTCATCAGTATAAGAACACTTGTGGTGAGCCTCATACTTCGATTTTAATCCCATCAATATCTGAGTAGCCTCTTCATTAGAAGGAGGTGAGACGAGGATTTTTTGGAAACGTCTTTCTAGGGCTGCATCTTTTTCAATATGCTTTCTAAATTCATCTAAGGTTGTAGCGCCGATACACTGGATTTCTCCGCGAGAAAGAGCTGGCTTTAAGATGTTTGAAGCATCAATGGCACCTTCGGCAGCACCCGCTCCAACAATGATATGCATTTCATCGATGAAAAGTAGGATATTTCCTAACTTTTTCACCTCATCCATAACGGCTTTAATTCGTTCTTCGAATTGACCTCGATATTTAGTTCCGGCAATCATCAAGGTAAGATCGAGAGAGATAAGACGCTTTTTAGCCAAGTTTTCAGGCACTTCACCCTTGACGATGGCATGAGCTAAGCCTTCGACGATCGCTGTTTTTCCGACCCCTGCTTCCCCAATCAACACCGGGTTATTTTTGCGGCGTCTGCACAAAATCAAGATCAATCGTTCCACTTCTTTCTTTCTACCGATCACTGGATCAAGATGGCCTTCTCGGCACATTTCCGTGAGATCATGGCCGTAAGCCTTAAGGGCATGCATTTTGTCGGGGGCCCCTGTCGGAGGCGCGTTGCGGTCTTGGCTTTTTTGCCCCTGTCCTGAACCCAAAGTTACGGGGGGGACTTGTAAATTAAATGTTTCTAGTTCTTTAAGAACTTCTTTGCGAATGGATTTTAAATTGACATTCAAATTTTCAAGGATTTGAGCCGCCACTCCATCTTGGAGTCGAATCAATGCGAGAAGTAAATGTTCTGTTCCCACGTAGTTATGGTTGAGAGCAAGTGCTTCTTCATTCGCGTATTCAAAAACTTTTTTCACTTTACTTGTGAGAGCAGGATCCCCATAGACCTGAATTTCAGGACCATAGCCGACGATCAGCTCCACCTCAGCCAAAATAGTATCGTACTCGATATTAAGGCTCTTTAATACGTTTACAGCAATTCCTTGACCGAGTTTCATGAGCCCTAAAAGGACGTGCTCAGTACCCAAATAGTTGTGATTTAGCCTCTGTGCTTCTCTTTTGGCTAACTTGATGACCTGTTTGGCTCGATTTGTAAACTTATCAAACATAATGATCCCTTTAAAACCCCTGTTCTCTTATCATACCCTTGTGATTCTTTCTTGTAAATTATCTTGGATCATTGCACAAGAGATTTTATGAAAATAATGAAGCAAAAACAGTTGAATGCAAAAGAAAATATGGATCTCGATGAGAGGCGGTTCAAAGAGATCCGCCCCGATGACGATCCTCAACTCTATTTTTATGAATGGGAAAAACCCTCAGCCACTTATGGATATTTTATCAAGCCAGAAACCTTATTTAAGTATTCTGACGCCCTTGATGTAGCGCGAAGGCCAACTGGAGGAGGAGTATTATTCCATCTTTGGGACCTTTCTTTTTCTGTCATCATTCCTTCTCACCACCCTGGCTATTCGACCGATATCATGCTCAACTATAAGTTCATTAATGATGCGGTTCTTGAGGCAGTCATATCGACTCTAGGAAGGCCAATCTCTGGTTCGCTTTTACCTGTCGACCCAGTGCCCCTCAATGACAAAACCCCTTTTTTTTGTTTTGCTAAGCCGACCAAATACGATGTGATTATCGACGGCAAGAAGATTGCTGGAGCCGCCCAAAGACGTGGACAGAACGGCTACCTTCACCAAGGAAGTATCTCAATAGCGGCCCCCTCATACGATTTTCTCGAAAAGATTTTGCACCCCGAGGTGCAAGTGACAGAGGCGATGAAACTCAATACCTACTACTTTTTGAGTGCCCCCTCGCAGTCGGAATTCCTCGACGCACAAGCAAGTTTGAAAAATGCACTGACAAAAGCTTTGCAAGAAAGAAAGTAGGAGTGTATACTCCCCCCCATGAAGACAGCTGTTACCCCCACGAGAGAGGAAGATTTTTCTTCCTGGTACCAAGAAGTGATCCGACTTGCTGATTTGGCTGAGCACGCCCCTGTAAGAGGGTGTATGATCATTAAGCCAAATGGTTACGCCATTTGGGAGAATATTCAACGAGAAATGGATAGACGCTTTCGAGAAAAGGGGGTTCAAAATGCCTACTTTCCTTTATTTATTCCCCTCTCCTTCTTCGAAAAAGAAGCAAACCATGTCGAAGGGTTTGCCACAGAAACTGCGGTCGTTACTCATACCCGTTTAACAAAGACAAGTGACGGAAAGCTGATCCCCGATTCACCCCTAGAAGAAGCATTAGTTGTGCGCCCTACTTCAGAGATGATCATTGGCGCTTCCTTTGCAAAATGGGTCCAATCGTACCGAGATTTGCCTCTGAAAATTAACCAATGGGCTAACGTCGTCCGTTGGGAAATGCGGCCACGGCTATTTTTGCGTACTGCGGAATTTCTCTGGCAAGAAGGTCACACGGCCCATGCGACAGGGGAGGAGGCACAAAATTTAGCTCTCGAAATGTTGGATCTCTATGCCAACTTTGCTGAAGAGATGCTCGCCATCCCTGCTATCCGAGGGGAAAAATCGGAAGGGGAAAGGTTTCCAGGGGCTCAAAACACCTACACTTTCGAAGCAATGATGCAAGATGGAAAGGCTTTGCAAATGGGGACCTCCCATTACATGGGGACCAACTTTGCCAAGGCTTCCGAAATCAAGTTTCTCGACGCTGAAGGAAATCAAACTTATGCCCACACAACCTCCTGGGGTACGACGACCCGCATGATTGGGGCGATGATCATGACTCATGGCGATGATAACGGTATCCGGCTACCTCCTAGAATCGCTTCCCAGCAAGTGGCCATCATCCCGTTCGCTCTGAAAGAAGAGGATAAAAAGCCGACTATCGAATATTGCCGAAAATTGCAAAAGGAGCTCTCCCACTTATCCTACTTTGGATCACCATTGCGCGCCTTTGTCGATGAAAGAGACGAGAGGGCTGGGGAGAAAAGCTGGGATGCGGTAAAAAAAGGGTATCCGATCCGTATTGAAATTGGACCCCGCGATATTGAAAATGATAAGGTGCTACTCTTCTTGCGAACTAAGGATAAGAAAGAGAAGATCGAGCTTTCTCGGAATGAAGTAGGCCATAAGATTGCTAGCTACTTGGATCAGATTCATCAAGAGCTCTATGACCAAGCGCTATCATTTCGTAACAAGCGCATCAATAAAGTAGAATCGTTAGATCAGTTTGCGCGTCTATTTCAGGAAGAGAGTCGGGAGAATTGCTTTGTTTTGGCGCCTTTTGGAGGCGATCGCGCTCTAGAGGAAAAGATAAAAAAAGAGCACGGGGTCACCGTGCGCTGCTTTCCTTTCGAACAAGAAAAAAGTGACGCACCCTGCCTTTTTACGAAATGTAAAGGGGTAAAATGCGCCATTTTTGCTAAAGCTTATTAATTTTTCGAGACATGTTGCGTAGGACAGCCCCCATGAATCCTTTTGAAAAGGGCTCTTTTTTCATCATGCAATTGAAAACAATCTCATGACCACTGATGCTTTCCCTTGTTTGACTGCTTTCAACAAACACTGTGTAAGTCATTCCCATAACCTTATTCAGAAGTTGAGGCTTGTCTAAGAGACTAAATAGGAAATCAATATTCTTCTTTAAAGCGATGAACTCTTCAGAAGTTACCCCAAAAGAGGAGAGGATGTTCAATTTGCCTTCAATGGCTCTAGATTCGGAAACGCCTCTTAAGAATGACCCTAATTGTCCTTCTATGACCTTGATTTCTTGTTGATGTCTTTTAATCAATTCTTCTTTTTGATCTGCATCAGCAATCATTACAGCTTCTTTCTTTTTAAGAGCTCCGAGTTGGTCATTCAAGATTTGCAAATTTTCTGCAAGCTGTCCCTCAAGGTTTTCCTTCTTATAGGCCTCTTTCAACTGTTGCAAGTCTTTTTCTAATGCGACTCTTTTAGGTCCCTCGCTTGATTCAATTTGATCTATCATTCCTAGGATCATTTGCTCGTGAGTGGCTATTCGTTTGCTATAAGCTGAGAAAAGAGTGTCCTTTTCAGCACTAATCACAGTTCTTTCTTGATAGAGCTCATTGAGTTGTGTGTCTATTTGAATAAGTTCACCCTTTAAATGCGCGACTTTTTCTTGAATAGCGCTGATAGAATCGTCAAACCCTTTGTGTTTTGCACGCTGCTGTTCTGGGGTAGATCCAATGTTAGCTTGTAATTGTAGAAGCTCTTTTTGAAGATCTTCTTTTCTGGCATGCACATCGCCAATAAAAGAGACCGTTTCATGAGCGCGTACAATTGCATCTCGTTCGTAAGACAGAGTGTGGAGGTTGCTACGGCTGTCGCCGAAAGTAGGTAATCCTAAAAGACTAAGTAGGGTGTAAGGGACGCTCGGAAGTTGAGGTGCAGGGCGTGCCGTGGCAAGAAGTTCATTTAGGTCTATAGAGCCTCTATATGTTGGAGAACTGGGGAGCAAAATAGGACTTGGTCCATTGCCTGAATCCCTTGATGTTGCAGTAGCTGGACTATCGCTTCCTATTGAGCTAATCCCATCATCATCGACTGTGTCTTGAGATTGTGTCTCTTCGAATTCAGCGAAACGATCCCCAAACATATTTCGAACAGAGGTTTCCACAAGGTTAGCTAAATCAGAGAAATACTCAGCGGTTTCAGGGGTCTCTTTAAGTCTTTTTAAAGCCATTGTAGCTTTAAAAATTGTTTCCTTTTGGTCTCGTGGTAACTCAATGGCAAGCGCGCCGTTCCAGTGTTCACCAAGTTTTTGTCGTAAAGCTAGTTTTCCATCATCCCCAGAAATCCCTTTGCTGGCGACACCAAAGATTTCTAGTAGCTGTAGGATAAGGTCTTTGACCAATTGCCAGGTAGTAAATTTTCCTACCTTGTAGCCCTCATCTTCCACATAAAGTCGAACGTGCCTTCCATCTAGGGAAGGTTCTTTGGTTTTATCATAGAATTCTGCGAGAGCTGAAAAGGCGTGCATTCGAAGTTCATCTGGTCTTACAGTTGTTGTAGTCTCCATCATATTCTCCTTTACTCTCTCGATTGTTCCTCATTTTTTCTCATTTAATGGAACAAATGCCCTTCGAGAGTTAGTCTTCATTTATTTGTCTTAGGATCTCCCTAAGTCTTGCCCCTTGAGAATTATCCAAAGAGGGTAATGTAGCAGGAAATTGCTGCTGAAACTTGCCAAAAGGTAACCCAACGTGCTCTTCCCACGCTTCTATTTCAGAAGAAGTTCTAGAAGAAGCACTAGAAGGGGATCTGGGTGATAGGGTGTCGTTTCCAGAGTCGATAGAAAGAGCCCGTGAAACATTCGTCGAGGATGTTGGAGTTGTCTTAGTTTCGAAATCGAGATCTGTGCAGTCGAAACTTGGAGCCTCTTTAAAATGAAACTGTTCTCTTCTAGCCTTCAACCAATCTTCAAGGGGTGGTAATGTGTGGGTAGGTGCGTCATCTTCGGTGTCAGAAGGTGTTACATCGCCCCGTAAGATCGCCTCATGAGATTCTTTAAGAGTGGTTAGTGCTTCCTGGAGTGGTGTGGTGTTCATAGAAGTTTCAGAGGCTAAACGCTCCAAACCTCTCACAGTTTCATCCAGGCGTACAATTAAAGCCTCTCGTGCATCATCGCTACCTAGTGCCTTTTTAGTTGTTTCCACAAACCGTGTGGTAAAGTCTTGAGTAAGTTGAGTATCTCTTTCAGAAAGATGATCTAGAAGGTCGTTTTGAAGACCGTCAGAATCGATGCTCTTTGTTGTATAGGCATTTAAATTGATCCCTGCCCAAGAAAAGAGAAAGAGAAAGAAATAGGTGAGGCCGTTTACTTTTTCAGCAACGTGAAATTGGGGAAATTGGCTGTTCGTTGTTTGGTCTTTCAGAATCACGTAACGACTCCCAGATTGGCTTAAAGTTTCATAACAAGCTACTATGTCCACTAGGGATGAGGAAGTTTGTCCAGCTCCCAAAATAGTTTCTAACGCCATAAATGCCTCGCAATTATAAATAGATTAGTAATTATGTTAATTATAACATAAAACTTTATATATATCTATTTATAATTTTAAGTATCAGCCGCTTACGTCGGCGATATCGCGCATAACTAATTGGTAATCAGTCGTTAAAACAATCCCTTTTCATAATAAATAATTAAAATTTAACCATAACCATTCTGCTATAATTGCTTAGGTATAATTATACTAATTTTTTTTTAATTAAATTCAAATAATTATTATACCGCGTCTCGTGCTCTCTACTTCGGGATTTCGTAACCAACTAATAATCAGCAAGAAACGAGCGGCTCTATTTTCGATTTAAAAACGGGATAAATGCTTGCTGTAAAGGGTTTTCTTTGCTATATTCGCTCTAATTTTATCTTTTCGCTTTTGTATATCCGGGGCCAGTAATAAGGAGCTAGAGGCATGTTGACAGTATTAAGAAAGTATCAGAAATCGATCTTTTTGGTTGTCACGGTGATGGTGATAGCCAGCTTCGTCTTCTTTGGGATTTCAAGCTCCATCAGGGGGCACGTAAAGGAAAAGGACTTTCGTTATGGGACCCTTTTTGACGGTTCGAGTGTATCGGGCAGGCAGGTAGCCCAAATGGTCCGCTTTCTCTCATCTGATAGGGACGATGTTATGGTTTATGAGGGCCGCGGGACTCCTAATTTACTCAATGATGGGGTACTACAAAACGATATAATCGCCACCGGGATTGCCCACGAGATTTATAGTCGATTTGAGGAGGTTTTAAAGGGGGAATTGGGGGAAAAATATACGAAATTTCGAGCCTACAGTCCCTATATTCATCCTCAGAAAATCATAGGGGTTGAGGCGATTTGGGGCCAGTTTGCAGGGGAGCTTCAATTGGCTTCTCTATGGGAGATTTTTAGGGCTCTTCCGCAGACAATCTCTGCCCAAGTTTTTGACTCATTGACCAATCTTTATATGGCTCAAAGGAGATTTCCTCCGGGCTTTGTCAGGCAAATGCTCATGTACCAACAGCACCAATATGGGGGGATGATTCAAGCAGACCCATATTTGCAAAATGGGGATTTGGCTTTATTTAATGCGAAAAATGGTGTGGATTGGTTTGGTACTCATTTCTTAGAGCTTGCCGCTCTTTTCATCTATAATGGAGCGAATCAGGCACAGCAATATGGATACCAAGTTAGTTTAGATGAGGCCAGGGCACATTTAGTAGAGAGTGCTATGAAAAGTTTTTCCATGATTGAGCCTCATAAAGAAGTTTCAAAAGAGGAATTTTCCCATTTTATGAAGCATCAGTTGGCGCTTCTTCGAATGGAGGAAGATGAAGCAGTAGAGATTTGGCAAAAGATTCTCCTGGTGAGACGTTGGTTGAATGAAGTGGGGCATGCGGTCTTTGTCGACTCTAAACTCTATTCAGTTTATTCGGACAATGCTTGTAAAGGTGCAGAAGTTGAATTGATTAAACTTCCTGAAAGTCTCCATTTTAGATCAGTCGATGATTTGTTAAAGTTTGAGGTTTATTTGGAGGCTGTCTCTAAACGGGAAGATCTCTTAGAGAACCCGAAGGAATTTTACAGCATAGAAGAAATGATGGTCAGAGCTCCTGATTTACTCGAAAAGAGATTTATCTTGAGGGCGATCGCTAAAGAAAAAGATGAAATGGCCATCGGCATTAGTATGAAGGATTCCCTTAATTGGCAGCTTAACGAAAAAAATTGGGCTGAACTTGTGGGTGAATTTCCCCAATTGGCGAAGTTTTCCGGTTCGACGGTCGAGGAGAAGCACCAATTTCTCCTGGGTTTATCTTCAAAAGAGCAGGTGGAAATCGATGCTTATGCTAGAAGGAAAATTCTCGATGTAAATCCTGAAGCCATTCAAGAGGCCCTTTCCAATGCAAAGAGTATAAGACAGCTTATTTCGCTTCCTTTAGTCAATGGGGCGCCTGTTTTACAAGGCATTACTGATCATAAGACTCTTTTAAGTTTACTGGAAATGGCTCCCCTAATGGATGCTGCTTTTGCTGAAACAAATCTGGATAGCGCTCAGAGACTTTCTTGTTATACAGAAGATGGGAAAACTTATTATCGTATAAGGGTGCTTGATAGAGATAATCAATTCCACGTTATGTCATTTAAAGAGGCAAACAAGGCTGGGGTATTGGATAGGCTTCTTGGGGAAAGGCTACGAGGAGAGTATGCAAAAGGTAGATACAGAGGTGAGTACGATGAGGTTTTGCCTGAATTAAAGCTGGTTTCCTTTGCGCCTCTTTTTAAGGCTATTGAAAAAGAAATGGGTGTCGATAGTAAATCATTCGATTCTCTAGAGAAGCGACTGTCGTTTGGTAAACAACATCGTTTTGTCCGCATGATGGGTGAAGAACTTCAAAGAGCAAAAGGGGGGCATTTCTTTCGCCCTTCAATAGAACATAATTCTGTGGAAAACCAACTAGCGCCACTTGCGCCCCTCGAGAATGCCTGGTCTCCTGTGAAAGAAGAGATAAGGCTTACAAGAGATGCCCTTTCTCCTGGATTTGATGAGAAGCTTTTTGAGATGTCCGGAAATGAATGGTCAAATGTTGTGGTCGCTCAGGGCGAGTTTCCTTTCTTCTTTCAAGTGAAAAGAACTTTCGTTGATAAAATGCCGACGAAGGAACTCTTAAAAAAAGGAAGGGAATTCTTAAGTGTTGAGGCACGAGAGAAGGTTTTAGATCAGTTTTTTAATAAACTCATAGAAGAAAAGGCGATGAATTTGCATTCCAAGGTGGATGAAAGCGAGGAATAGTGGATTTGCGAAGGCTTCCTGCAATCGATGTCATGAGCATGGTAGAGGTGGGCTTTGATGTGTCGAGAGGAATATCGGGGCTTGATCTAACAGCAGGACTCAAAAAGCCTTACTTACTTCCGCAGGTCTCTTTCTTGCTTGCTGAGGATCATTTTTTTGATGTGGGGTTGGGTTGGTCAGAAGAGGGGATTCAGATTTTTTTCAGAATTGATTCGCCTTTTGAAGAGGCTTTTTTCCCCGATGTGGAAAAGGGAGACGGTGTTGAAGTGTTTATCGATACCCGTGGGGTTGATTCAGCTGTAACGATACACAAATATTGCCATCATTTTATTTTTCTTCCAAAAGCAGTGGATGGTATTCAGGCGGCAGAGGTAACCCGTTTTAAAAGCGACGATCGTCATGAGCCTGCTTCATCTGAGAATTTCTCTGTGATATCGAAGTTTAAAACGAATTCGTATGAAATGCAGATAACCATACCCGAAATTTCGTTGTTTGGCTACAATCCTCTTCAGATTCCAAAGCTTAGTTTTGCTTGTGTGATTCACAGGTCAAATAAAGCAAAGGGCCACTTTGGGCAAAGTGGGATCGATTTTAAGTGTGAAAGTTGCCCTGCACTTTGGACAAAGCTGAGGTTAGTTTGAAAAAGAGTGATTCTAATGAGTGGATATCAAGGGTCGAAGGGAAAGAGAATGTTGTCCGTGTGGGGTTGACGACAGAAGCCGCTTCGCAACTTAGTGAGGTGGTTTTCGTGAAACTTCCTAATGTAGGACAAAAGACCGATGTGAGTGAAGAGATTGTGATTTTGGAGTCAGTAAAAGCTGCAGTAGAAGTCTATGCTCCTTTGAAAGGCACTGTTGTTGCGGTTAATGAAAGGCTTCTTGCTCAGCCTGATCTTGTCACTAAAAGCTCACATTCTGATGGTTGGCTCTACGAGCTTAAATTAGATGATGAAGCAGATTATCATTCTCTATTTCTATAGAAGGATAAGGTGATGTTAAAGAAAGCATTTCTGCCTAAAAAGCGATGGATAGTTCTCCTTTCTTGTCTGGTGGTGATTTCATCGTTTTATTTGTTTCGTAATCAGTTGTTTCGTACTTCTGTAGAAGCTTATTTGGGCATGAAAATGAGGGGTTACGGGGGTTGGAAGTTTAGTTACGAACATGCAGAGCTCCGAAGGGACGGAATTTCATTTAAGAAAGTTTCTCTCAAAACTCGTGGTGTTGGGGCAACGGTAGCCGTTCAAAACTTGGCCTGTATCATAGAGAAAGAAAATGGTTTCCATTTTAACATTCGGTTTTTGATAGAAGAACCTGTTATAGAGGTGGAGAAGCTGCACCAGGGTGAGGATTTTGCTCTTGCTTCCTTAATGCAGGGGCCTTTAGAAAAGTACAAAGTGGATATTTCTGATGGTTTGATCAAGTTTGTCGATGCAGAAGGCAGGGCTGATATTTATTTTTCTCTCGAGGGGGATCATACACGTCGTTCTGTAGGGGTATTTTATCTTTCTGAAAAGTCGCCAAGAGAGTCAAAAGCCACTGCCATGGTAAAATTATACCAGTGGCCAAAAGAATTAATCATTGAAAGTGAACTTGAAGGGGCAAGTCTCGTTTGGCTTTCAAGAATTGTCAATTTTTTTGAACCGAATTCATTGAAAGATTGGTGTGGATTGCAAGGGGTTATCAGTGGTCACTCATGGATTGGATTTGACGATCAGGGGCAGATCTTGCAAACAAAGGGAGTTCTTGGGGTCAATTCATTTGCTTGTGCCAGAAAGAGTGGGGACTTTGAACTTAAAATGGGGGAAATGTCTCTTGATTTCTCATTTCCTAGTGGGGGAAAGCGGATTGATAAGAGGGAAACATGGTGGCAAAGTTTAGCGTTAAAATCGCAGTTAATTAGTGGCGAAGCCCATTTTAAAGATTCTGAATGGGGCGCAGATTTTACGATTTCAGAAATTGGCGGTTCACTAAATTTCAGTACATTTAAAGATTCGCAAATTGAATTAAAGGGTTTTTTACATCAGAGTGGGGAAGTTTCACCTATTATTCTTAGTGGGAGCCCGAGCTTATCGGATAGCGAAACGCTAGATATCGATATGAAAGTCTATTTAGAAGCAGGAAGCGATACTTCGACTCATTTGAATCTTTCTATTAGTGCTGTTGAGAAGGATGTTTGGCTTGTAAGGGGACAATTAAAAGAGATTGATGCGCCGCAAATTAAAATGTTTCAGCACTTGATTGGGTTTGCCATGCCTGAAGTCAAAGGGGTTCACTTTGATCGAGGTGCTTTGACATGCGATCTTTCGCTCGTGATCGCAGAAGGAAGAATTAGCAGACTTCTCTTAGAGGATATGATTGCCGATGAATTGCAAATCTATTGGACAGGACAAGATCTTTTAACTTCAGCTAAAGAGGTCACAGGAAGCGCACAATTCGATTTTCTTCCAGCAGAGAAATTCAAATTTCCTTCGTGGAGAATCAAAATCACTGATGGCGAAATTGTGAAGGGTTTTAATTCCGATCATCCTTTGAAATTTTCTGATATCGATATGGCAGTGTTTATGTGTCGGGATGTGTTTGAACCATCTTGGGCCAAAGCCAAGGTTGAGGATGTTCTCATTGATCTCAACATTGTGGGTTATTACTCCGAAGCGAATGTGAAAGCAAATATTGCTACAAGTTTAGAAAGAGCGGTGCGATTTTTTGATCCTTCCCCAAGTGAGGATATTGGGCAAAAATTTGCTGGTTATGGATTGGCCGCTAATTTTGATTTACACAGGCAATTGGGTTTTTGGGATGTGACAGGAGGTGTTAAACTAGATGTTAAAGGGGATTGGATTGATCAGGTCGATTTAGGATTTTATCTTTCTGACCAAATTCTGAAATATGAAGAAAAGGACTTGCTTGAACTTTTGCAGGAAAGTATTTCCAAAGGGAGCTTTAAAGGGAAAAGCATTTCATGTGAAGGTGCTAAGATTATCAAACACTTCACTGGAGGGGTCTGGGATTTAGAGGGGATCGTTTCTTTGGAAGGGACGTTTTCTGCGAAAGGAATTGATGCTGAAGTTGATACGTCTTATTTAAATCTTTCAACACCTGTAGTCGATGTTCGACTTAACTCTGCTTTTACGCCCAATGAGCTTTTAACCTCCGAGGGGAAATTTCATTTTGACTTTGGATCAAAACTTTGCCAAGCCTATCTTCCTTTAAACCGTGCTAGCATCTTAGAAAAGAAGCTAGGTCTTATGTTTAACAATACTCGTGGTCAGCTAACCACTGATGGAAAATCACTCCGCTTTGAAGAAGTATCGACAGAAATAGAGGGGTTAAATGTCGAGGGGATGTTGGAAATGAAATTCCCGACTAGTGAGGCTCCTCTGACGTTAAATCTTGTTACCTCTAGCATTATAGGCACGAGTAGTGGATTAGAATCCTTATTTCATTTGATTGAGCCATTGAAAAAGGTCCATTTTCCTTTTGAAGGGAGGATTAAGAGTGGGGAAGAAGGGCTCAATTTATCTATGAAATTTCCCGAAGAGGGGCCTTTAGTGATCGAATGGGAGGCGGAATGTTCACTACTACAGGCATCGATGCCTTTGTTAGATGGATTTTCCCTAAGCGATTTTGGATTTAATTGCCATGCTCTTTCTGAGGAAAAACAGGTGCATATTTCCCACGCCTCGGGTCGATTGATCACGCCTTTAAATCTCACAGGGGGCGAAAGCGAATATGTCCTTACAGCAAAAGAAGTCAATGTCGATTATTCTGATGAACAAGGTATTAATGGCACTTTTGATTTGCGCCTAGAAAACCAGATGATGGATCTCATCCGTCTTGTAGGTGGTTATAATGGCAAGCAAAGAAAAGTGTTCTTCGAGGAAGATCGGTCACATTTTTTTGGAAGCAAGCTCAAAGGGATCAAGATTGAACTTTTAGATGACTTTGCCATTAAGGAGCTTTGCTGCTCATTTTCTCTTTCAATAGAGGAAATAGCCATAGCGACTCGTATTGGGAGTGATTTGGGAATTGGGGGATCTTTTTTAGAGTTGGTTAATTTAGAGAGCCAGGCTTTATCGGGAAAATTGGATGGGGAAGTTTCGTTTTTTGAAGGGATTTGGAAAATGGATCTTGATGGGCATGGACTCATTTATGCTGAGAGGGGGCAGATTCCGCTTTCCCTTAAACTAGAGTGGGGAAGTGACTTTATCAGGCTTTTGGATTCTCAGATCGGCATATTTGACTTAATGGCCAGCATGAGGCGGTTTGACCAAGGGCTTTCAATTGAAGATTTGGCGATTTCATTAGATGGGCGCAAGGTAACTTTTGGCCAAGGGACATGGAATCAAGAGAAGAAGCGACTCATATTGCCTTTACACGAAGGGAAAGTCGATCTTTCCGCCTTGATTGATTGGGGTCCCATCCTCAAACTTGATGGGGTATTTGCGGTAGGTTATGTTTCCACGGCTTGGTTTTTTCCCTTTTCATTTTTGTACGAGGGAGATCTGGTGGTCGACCATAAAGGTCTCGATAAATTCACGATTGCTTCGAATTCGCCTGTTCATATCGAATACAACCAAGAACGGGGCTTTTTGGTCAAAGATTCTTCGTTTTGCCTCGAGGATGGAAGGTACAGTCTCGGGTTTTCTGTTCCGACCTTAGTTTTTCTTACCGATGAAAAAATGTGCCAAGGTTATCGAATTAAAACTGCTTTAACACCTGACTTGATTCACTATTTCATTAAGGATACCCCCTTTGCAAATCAGCTTGATGATTTACAATTACCTCAAGTGAATGATCGTCCTTTCGAAATTCTTTTCGATTTTGAATACGCAAAAGATCGTATGCAAGTAGGAGGGGTGCTTCCTAAGGGAATGTATCGATTCAAGGGGTTAAAGTTTGATTTCGAGGAACTCCAATTTCATTTTAGTGATCATGCTTGGGAGATCAGTGGGGGAGTCAACTATCTTGGAAAGGGATTTGGAGTTCATCTTCGAACACATCCTTCCAACCAATATGAGACAGTAGTGGAAATGTTTCATGCGCCCACACCTGAGGGGTACAGTCCTGCCCTTTATGTCGAGTGCAAGCTAGGAGAAGACAACCAGGTTGCATTGCAAAAAATCGAAGGGGATTTATTTGGTTTTGATTTTCACTTTGTCCCCAAATGCGAAGCAAGAACGGAGTGTGATCGGCCCATCTTTTTGGGAAATATTAAAATGAACATGCAAAAGATGATGCCGCTCCTCAATAAAGATTTCAAGACTCTTGTGGAAGAATTAAAGCTTCACAGGGGTTATGAACTTTGTGGAGAATTGGTCTTTAATGAACCTCACTTTAAAAAGCCTGTTTTTGAGGGGTATTTTAAAGCTAAGGACTTTGATTTATTGGGCTATCAACTTAAGACTTGCTTTTCTACCATTCATGTAGATGAAAATGGGGCCGATCTTCATGATGTTAAAATCTCTGATGACGCGGTGACTATTGATTTAAAAGAAATGAGATTAAAGCCTACTAAAGAGGGTGATGTATCTCTCGAAGTTCCTGAATTGTTAATCAATGATCTAAGACCTTCGCTCTTGCTCAAAAGGGGTAAAGCAAGGGGAAGGATAAAACCTTTCCATATCAAAAAAATGAACTTTTCTGATGTGACGGGATTATTGAGTGATCCGAAAACGTTGAAAGGAAAAGGACATTTAAATTTCGTCAATACGTTTAAGCAGGGGACCAATCTTCTTGATATCCCTATCGAAATCATCAGCCGTTTAGGCCTTGATACAGGCTTATTAGTGCCGATTCAAGGAGAGATGGAATATACCTTGAGAGATGGGAAGATGGTCTTTACTAAATTGAAAAACAGCTACAGTGATAACAAACGGTCTTACTTTTACCTCTGGAATAAAACAGAATCATATGTCGATCTTGATGGAAACATCCACATAGATATTCGTATGAAGCAATATGTCCTCTTTAAGATTACCGAATTATTTGTCCTTTCGATCAATGGTACGCTTGAACACCCCAAATTTTCGCTTAAATAACCCAACACTCAGGTTAAATAGAGCTCTTTGGAAGTTCACAAGCGAGGTGATTTCCTTTTTTGCGCCCTCTTATTGCTATGGGTGTGGGGAGTGTATTCTTGCAAATCAGGTTTTTTGCGCCGAGTGCCTAAATGTGTGCCAGTTGCTTTCTCGGGAGGGGAGGTGTAAGCGGTGTTTTTCACAGCATATCGGCCCTACTTGTCATGAGTGTAAGAACTTTCCCATCATTTATCGACAGGGAGCTCTTTTTGAGAATGAAGAAATTATAGAGAAGCTGATTTTGGAAAAGAAGCGTCAGCAGAAGACGATTGCAGCACTGTTTACTTGGCAGTTTTGCCGTTTGGGATGGCCACTTTTTGATCTGATCGCAGCGGAACCTCGTTTGAGAAAAATTGGGAAGATCATAGCTAAAGAGTGGAAGAAACCTTTTCATCAAAGAGGTAGGTTAGGTGCAAATGTGAATGTGCTTTATCTTTCAATAGGCGATCAAAGAGTCGACTTTCCTTTTTCTGTGACGATGGGGAGGGTGTATCACCTTTCATTTTTCTTTCAAATTAATTCTCTGTAAGTTAGAGTTTTTCCCATGAAAAGGTACTTCACTTTAGTATGCATTTTTTTTGCGGTGCTTTCTTTTGAACTTTCTGCGCAAAGAGGGCTGGTTACTTGTTATAGACAAAATGAAGGGGATTGTCTTCTTGTTTCTCTTTTTCATCTTCAAGAAAACCTCAAGACAGAGTTATCTATTGAGATTTGGTTTGATGAGAAGGAAATGACAGAGGAGCATTTTGAAGCTTATTCTAAAATGAAAAATCTGGTTTTTAGAAGAGTCAATGAAAGTAGCGAGTTAGAACTTCTTTCCATTCTTAAAAAAACCCATTTTTCTGAAATCATTTGGTTCGATCCTTCGACTATATTTGTAACGCGCCCAGAATCTGTGTTTGAAGATCTTAGTTATCAAGAGACAGGGGCCTATTTTTTTAAGCAGCTTCAGCCTTTGTCTAGGATGGAGCGGAAAGTCCATATAAAGCAAAGACAAGCCCTTTTAAATGAGATTGTCACTTTACTTGATACAGACATTGATCGACTTCATTATTATTTAAAATCAAAGATCTTGAATCGAGCGGCCTTCTTTCTTTCAAGGTATAATCTAGTTTTTACCGATCCTCGATTGTTATATGTGAATTTAGAAAGGCACCAAAAGGGTTTAAAGAAAGCGTTGCAGATTTCTGAACAAGTCAATTTTTCATCTCTCAATGCTACCGATTGTTTGTGGTTGGGCATCATCACGAGTGGAGGGAATTTTACGATCAATTTTGTCAAACAAGTGGAATTAGAAGGTATACGCAAACTTGAAGAGCCGAGAGTAGCCGCTTTAGTTCATTTGTATCGAGGCAGAGCTTTAACATTGGAAAACTTTACTCCAAGGGAGGAAGAATCTTATGCCCTGGTAGAACCAGCGTCGAGAGTTTCAAGACCCTTAATTGGCTATGAGGTTGAGTTAATTCCTGAACTTGCCGATCTCTATTTGTTCTTTGTAAGTAAAGTTCTATGAGACTCTCCGTTATAACGCGTTTCTTTTTTGTTTGTTTGCTTTTTTCTCTGTGTGCTGATCAAGGGATCATCGTTTCTTGCTCTGATAAATATACTTTTACCTGTTTAATAAACTTGGCTTATCTAAGAGATTATCTTGGTTGCACGCTTCCCATTGAGGTATGGTACGCAGGGGACGAATTGAGTGAACGATCCAAGGATCTTTTGAAAGGTTGCGGTGTTGAATTCAAAGACCTTTGCCAAATCTACTCAGAGGCACCGAAGAAATTAAGGGGTTTTCATTCTAAGCCGCTCGCTCTTGCGGCAACGGGCTTTGATGAGGTGATTCTCATGGATGCCGACCTCTTCTTCTTTTGCGATCCCTCTTTCATTTTTTCTCATCCCCGCTACCTTGAAACGGGGGCTTATTTTTTTAGGGATAGGCTTGAGGTCAAGTATTGTGCCTACGGAAAACAACCAAAATATTCTGCGTTTGGGGATTGGTCGCCTAACTATCAATATAGGCATCGAGAGGCATTGTTTAGAGAGCTCATTGAAACACCAAGTCAATACGTTCCTATCGATTGGAGGCATTATTGGACAAAGGAGAGACCTTCATTTTCTAACCCTTTTCCTTCCGAACACCAAGAGTCTAGCTGCATGGCAGTTGATAAGAAAAAACATAAACAAGGGATCGAGAATTTACTCTTACTCAACACGATTAGAAGAAAAGAGATTTACTCGGTCGTCTATGGCGATAAAGAAACCTATTGGCTTTCTTTTGAAATGGCTAAGGAACCCTATTTTATCAATGAACAGCCTCCACTTAGGTTATATGGAGAATGGGTTGACAAAGACGAAGAAAGACCTTCCGTTGAAATGGTTCACTTTGTTGATGGGAAGATGTTTTATGCGAACAAACCTCCCATTGACTGGGGCCGGGATCCCCTTTTTGTGAATTCTTCAATACCGGTCTATCCTGATTTTGATCATTTATTAGACAAGGATAAACGAGGGCCCACTTTCGAAGAATCGATCGAACTGAATAACTTGCTATTTTACTATGAACTATTGGCTGCAGAATGATCAGAACTATTCTCATCGTCTCAATGGCTTTTATGCCTCAAATGGTATGGTCAAGAAATGCGGGAATTGTCGTTGCTTGCTGTGAAAAATATGCGATGGGGCTCTATGCAAGCCTACGGATTCTTCGGCAGGTTCATGGTTGTACTCTTCCCATTGAAGTTTGGTTTGCAGGGGATGAGCTGAGTGAAAAGGCAAAGGAAATGCTCAGTGCTATCGGACAAGTTTCTTTTCATGATATTGCGGAGCGATTTGGGGGAGATCCTAAGCAATATCGAGGTTACCATATCAAGGGATTTGCTCTTTTTGCCTCGCATTTTGATGAGCTGATTTTAATGGATGCCGATGTCGTCTTCTATCAAGATCCTCAAAAACTCCTCGATCATCCAAAAATGAGGGAGCGGGGGGCCTATTTCTTTAGGGACCGAGAAGATTTTAAGTTTCATTCCTTTAATCAAGATCAAGTGTTTTACGGTGATCGCTATTTTACCTCTAGGTTTACCTATGAACAAAGAAGGGAAATTTTCCTTCATTTGATTCCAGAAGTGACAGAGTCTATCCCTGAAGATTGGCGACATTATTGGTTGCAATCTCCTTCGAGATTTGACCACCCCATTCCTTCGGAACACCAAGATGCAGGGTGTGTAGCGATTGACAAAACGAGAGCCCCTGTAGGTTGCGGACTCATTTTAAAGCTTAACCAATTCCGTAACATTTTGTACAAATACATCTTGGGGGATAAAGAGACCTATTGGTTAGCTCTTGCCTCAGCTAAGGAAACATTTGCGGTCAATCCCACCCACCCTTACAGATTAAAAACGAAATCTGAAGAGAGAGAAATGTTTCATTTCTTAGATGATGCTCCGTTTTTTTTACAAAAAACCCCTATCGGGAATCTAAAGCAACGCATGAAGTTAGTCCCCACAGGAAAATTAGCTCCTCGTAGAGTTTTAAGTAATAAGGAAATTCGTTGGTTGTGTAAAATTTGTAATCGATTTAATCATTATCAAACTGAGTATGAAAAGGGATAGTTAATGAGGGTTTTTGCAATATTCATGGTTATGGCGCTCCATCTATTTGGGGCAAGTCGTGGAATTATTGTGGCTGCAAACAATACCTATGCCACCACACTTATTCCCTCCCTATCCATTTTGCGCCAGGTTTATCAATGCCACTTGCCCATCGAAGTTTGGTATTCAGGGGATGAGCTTTCAGAAGAGACTCAAGAGAAAATCAAAATGGTAGGGGATGTCACTTTTTGCGATGTGGCTAAAATTCTGGGGGGCGATCCAAAAGAATATCGAGGGTACCAAATTAAGGGGTATATGATGGGGGCTACCGATTTTGATGAGGTGGTGCTGATGGATGCTGATGTCTTTTTCTTCCAAAATCCTGAAGTGCTTTTCGAGCATCCCGGCTATCTTGAAACAGGGGCTTTTTTATTTCGAGATGTCAAATGGCAAATGTTTGGAGATCCCCATCCCCCTTTTCGTTGGTACCACAATGGCAAGGTTTCCATCTATAAAGAAAGGCGAGAATACATCTTGCGTCACATTCCCACACCTAGTTCTTATGTTCCAGAAGAATGGCTTCATTATTGGGATTTAGATTTTGTCCCCTCAAACAAGCATCCCATTTCATCAGAACAAGTGGAGACTGGTTGTGTGATCATGGATAGAGTTCGTCATGCGAAGGCGATAAAAAATACTGTAGCCTTTAACGATGATCGAAAAACATTCTTTCGTCTGTTTCTGGGAGAAAAGGAGACCTTTTGGCTAGGCCTTGAAATGGCCAAAGAGCCTTATTACATTAATCCTGTCTTCCCCTTTTGTTACTTTACTGATTTGAATCATCTTAAGAAAAGACACGATTTGGTCCATTTTGTCGATGGGGAACTAGTATTTCTTCAAAAAACGCCAGAGTTTCCACCCATCAAGCCATTTTTAGTCAATAACCAGATCGAAAGACACCCTGCTGTTTTAAAAAATATAGAAAACTATGGAACGATTCCGACAAACAGAGAAATCGAGGAGTTTCGGGATCTCACTTTTTATTATCATCTTTTTACCAAGGCCTTATGAGAAGAGTTTTTTGTGCCCTTTTATTTTCTTGTCACCTTTTTGCTGAAAGAGGGTTGGTGGTTGCTTGTTGTGACAAATATATGCATTTACTGCCTACTAGTTTGGAGATTCTACGAGAGGTGCTCGATTGCAGACTTCCCGTTGAGGTTTGGCACTCGGGTAATGAACTCTCAGACCATGCTAAGGAGACCTTAAAGAGATTTGCTCCCATCAGGTTTTGCGATGTGACCGATCATTATGATGGCGGTGAAAAGGAGTATCGGGGGTTCCAAATCAAAGGTCTCATGTTAGCAAAATCACGGTTTGATGAGGTGCTTTTGTTTGATGCAGATGTGTTTTTCTTTCAAAATCCTGAAGTGCTCTTTGATTCTGAGGAGTATAAAGAGACCGGAGCTTATTTCTTTCGAGATCGGGTGCACAAAGATTTTTTCTATAGGGGAAATTCAAAAGGAATTCGACGCTATCTTGAGAGGAGAGACTTTTTTTTGAATCTGATTCCTGAGCCAAGTCAATATGTGCCCAAGGATTGGCTGCATTACTGGAATCCTAAAATCCTTCCGACAAAGTCAAAATCGATCAACAGTGAACATATGGAATCGGGGTTCATGGCCGTAGATAAAAAAAGGCATGCTGAAGGGATTAAAATGGTGGAGAAGTTAAATCTTAACTATCATGTCACTTATGCTTATGTTTTAGGAGATAAGGAAACTTTTTGGCTCGGTTTTGAAATGGTCAAGGAACCTTATGCGATCAATGAGGATATTCCCAAAATTTTATGGGGAGCTTCCACCCCCATTCAGTACGAAGTGGGGACAGTACAGTTTGTAAAGGGTAAGTTGTTTTACCAGCAAAAGGCTCCTATTCCTGTAGGGCCTGCACCAATTTGGATGAATACAGAAGATTACCAGAAACAAAGGCCCCTCTCTGAAGACGAACGGCAAAAATTGGAACTCGCCTACTACATTCATTGTTACATAGGGGAGGAAATTTAATTGAAGTGGTCAAGACTATTTATCTTGGTGTTTATTTTTGTTGAAGCAAATGCACAGGGAAGAGGCATCCTTCTTCCTTGCAATGATAAATACCTAGAATATGCCTTAGAAAACCTACAAATTCTTAGGGGAAAACATGGCACGTCTTTGCCTATTGAAATATGGCATTCCGGGGATGAACTTAGTGAAACTTCAAAAGAGCTTTTAAAGTTTTTTGCTCCGATTTCTTTCCAAGATATAGCAGCCATTACGGGGGAAAACCCCAAACAATTTCGGGGTTGGCAAATCAAGGGATTTGCTGTGGGCTACACAAATTTTGATGAAATCATCCTGATTGATGCCGATTTGATTCTCTTTCAAAATGTGGAAAAACTATTTGACCATCCCGGTTATGTGAGTACAGGGGCATTTCTTTTTCGGGATCAAACCTGGAGCTGCCAGGGAGGTACGAAAAAAACCAGTTGTTGTAGAGTTTATGCCGATCCCTACTATTATCAGAGGAAACAATTTCTCAATTCATTGATCGAAACTCCTAGTGAATATCTCCCCCTAGAATGGGGTCATTATTGG
>JAJZEO010000063.1:0-10623 GCA_021847505.1 bacterium | reverse complement strand
TTATTGGGACCCCCTGACTCGACCGACCCCTGAGCAAAAAATTTCTGTTGATGAAGGTGAATCTGGATGTGTAGTGATCGATCGAAGGAGGCACGAAAAGGGTGTTCAAAAAATTGTCGAACTCAATAGAGATTATAAAACGACCTACAAATATTTTTGGGGAGACAAAGAGACCTATTGGGTCGCTTTTGAAATCGAAAAGGAACCCTACACAGTCAATCGGGAATTTCCAAAAACCTATTTTGCAAAGAGTTTTGCCCCTGAGTCGAGAGTAGATATTGTACAATTCATCGATGGCATCCCTTTTTATCAACAAAAAAAAATCAAAAAGCCAACCGCGCATCCACAATTTATTGACCTCGATTTTCAAACCCATCCTCTTGAAATTACTGATTACAGAGGGCACTTTCGGTATCTCACAAGAGAGGAAATAGACCAATTTAACGAACTTTTTTTTCTTTCAAATACATTTCATGAAGGATTATGAGACATTTTCTTCTCTTAATAGGGATTCAGTTGCGCTTATTTGCCACTTGTGGAATCGCTGTAGCCTGTAATGACCACTATGTGGGCTACCTTTTGCCAAGCATAGCTTATTTGCGTATGGAATTTAAAACCGATATCCCTATCGAAATTTGGTATGCCGGAGATGAGCTCTCCGAAGAAAGCAAAGCGCTGCTCTCCCGATTTGGCAATATGACTTTTCACAATTTAGTCGATGTATTTGGAGGAGATGCAAAAGATTATTGGGGATATCAGATCAAAGGCTACATGCTCAAGGCCTCTCATTTTGATGAAGTGATGATCGTCGATGCCGATGTCTACTTTGCCCAAGACCCTACATCCCTTTTTACTCACCCAGGTTATTTAGAAACCGGAGCCTTTTTTTTCCGTGATTTGCAAATGATGAGATTTTGTCATCTTCATGACCAGGTCAATGAGACAGCTAAAGGATGTTTAAAGTGGAAACATTATTACCTTGAAAGTTACTGGGCAAGAAGAGCCTTTTTTCAGGAATTGATCCCCAGTCCTAGCCGATATCTTCCTTCTGATATGAGGTTTTTTTGGGAAAATATCGAACCTAGCGAGAACAATAAGCTCTTGATTCATTACCAAGAATCCGGAGTTGTTCTCATCGATAAATCGCGACATCGTTTAGGAGTCGAGAATATTCTCGAATTAAATCGTAATCATGAAGAAATCTACAAAATGGTGTTTGGTGACAAAGAAACTTACTGGATGGGCATGGAAATGGCCGGTGAGCCCTATACATTTAACAGCGGATATCCTCGAACAGTTCGAGGCAAGTGGTTAATCCCAGGGATCAAAAGACAAAAAATTGGTCTTGTCCATCAAATTGACGGCAAGTTATTCTGGTTCCAAAAAAAACCCGTAGCCCTAGGATCAACTCCATTCTATGAAGACGTTCAAAAAGAAAACTTCGAATCCTTAAGCAAAGAGGAGATTTGGAGGATTGAGCAGATAGGCTACTATGTGAAGATGTTCGGGCTACCTACAAAAAATTGATGAAACAATGAGATCTTGGTTATTTTTCTTTATTTCTTTAATAGGACCCCTTCTTGCAAAGGATGGGATCATTGTTGCCGTTTGTGATAAGTACATGAAGGATTTTTACCCTGCGCTTGCTTGGCTAAGATTTCAGCAAAAATGCAATTTGCCTATAGAAGTGTGGTATTCGGGAGATGAACTTTCTCCCTATGCCAAAGAGTGCCTAAAACGCTTTGGACAAATTGAGTTTAGAGATATCGCTGAAGTTTTAGGAGGCGAACCTGAAGAATATCGAGGGTATCAAATCAAGCCTCTGATCTTACAACAAACCCAATTTGACCGAGTGATTTTGATGGATGCCGATATTTATTTGTATATCGATCCGAAAGAACTCTTTGATCTCCCTGAATTCATTGAAACGGGAGCTTTCTTCTTTAGAGATACCGACAATCGATGGTATGTATCACCCTATTCAGTTAAACACCCAAGAGGTTATACTTACGAAAAATTCGAACGGAGAAGAAAGTTTCTTCTTGAGCACATTCAAAGCCCGAGTCAATACATGCCTCCGGATTGGCGATTCTTTTGGAGTGCATTTGAACCGAGTGATGACTACCCCCAGCTTGGTGAATTCATGGAATCGGGTCTTGTGATTATCGATAAGAACCGACACAAAAAGGGGATTGAAGAAATTGTGAAATTGAACCTCGATTGGAGACGAGTCTATGCAATCTTTCTTGGGGATAAAGACACCTTTTGGATCGGAATGGAAATTGCTGGGGAGCCTTACTCGATTAATAGTAAAATCCCTTACCGGTTATATGGAGGTTTAAAGTTGTTTAGGGACTCGAACAGAAAGGTCGATCTTGTCCACCATGTTCATGAAAAGTTAGTGTTCCAACAGAAAAGCCCCATTGAAATTGGATTGTATCCCTATTACACAGGTCGTTGGGTAGATAGCGAAAAGATTGAGGTTCCTAAAGAGGAACTGGAAATTTTTTCTGCCCTCAGGTATTTTTTTAAGAGGTTTAATTATAAACCCGAGGGAAAATGAAAAAACTATTTCTGGGATTGTGTCTGTCCCTATCTCTGCATGCATCATCGGGGATTGTGATTGCTGCCTGCGACCGCTATGTGGATCAACTTGTGCGCTCGCTTAAGTTTCTTAAAACCGAAATCAATACTAGCTTGCCGATTGAAATTTGGTATGCAGGGGACGAGTTATCCGATGAAAACCAACGCCGTTTACTTGCGTTTGACCACCTCACTCTCCACGATATCACCACGATATTTCCCCTGCCCCCAGAACATTTTAGGGGATTTCAGATCAAAGGCTACTTAGGCTTGGCCACACAGTTTGATGAATTCATCATTATGGATGCAGACCTCTATTTTTATCAAAAGCCCGAAAGCCTCTTTGAACATCCTGCATATAAAAAAACAGGAGCCTTCTTCTTTTGTGATCAAGAAAGCTACCTATTTTTTGGCTTTCCCCACGTCCCTGCACAAAAATATCACGGAGGAACTCTCTCTTATTATGAAAAGCGTAAATCATTCCTTACCCATCTGATTGAAAAGACAAGTGAATCTTTTCCCCAAAAGTGGACATTCTATTGGAGCTCTATTCAACCGACCCCTCTCAATCCCATACCTTCAGAACACCTCGAATCAGGGTGCGTTGTTATTGACCGAAAACGGCACCAAAAAGGGCTTGAGATGGTGAGACGGCTCAATGAAGATTACAAGGAGACCTACAAGTATGTTTGGGGTGACAAAGAAACATTCTGGATTGGTTTTGAGATGGCCCATGAACCCTACCATGTCAATGAAACTATCCCTGCAAAGATCATAGATCGGTGGCTTCCCTATTTGCCTTTTCAGATTAAGAAAGTAGCCCTAGTGCAAACTGTCGATGGCAAGCTCTTTTACCAACAAAAAGCCCCAGCTAAGCTTTCTCCTTCAGCGAAGTTAGTCCAAAGAAACGGAGAGAAAACAACACGAACCCTTTCTTCACAAGAAATCGCCCTACTCAATCGCGCCTTCGAACTTTGATGAATTCACTATACAGGAGAAAGAGGGCTAGTCTTCGTCAGGGAACCAGTCTGTCACCCGGTCGTAGGCGAGGTAGGGGGTTTCTGCGGTAAGCATAAAATAGCCAGAGCGAATCCCTTCAAGGATGCAAACTGCCCCAGAATAGGCACCCATGACAAAAAGATGGGAAAATCCCCCATCTTCCCCCTTATCAGTCTCGTCAGACAAAAAACGTTGGTAGCAATAGATGCCGAGGGCAGGGATCGACCGAATTGCTGTCTCGACAAGGCCTATAATGGGAACAAGGGCTGTCGATACCAGGCCCAAAACGACTATCCCTAGCAGTTTTACCATCCCGTGCTGATCTGAGGCCATTAGGCGGTTATGGAGATTTCCAAAAAAGTTTAATGCAAAAAGGGAAATAGAGTAGACGATACTTATGGATGAGAGGATTTCGGTAAGAGAATCACCACTTTTGCTATAGGCCCCTATGAGCGACGGGGGATCCATAGCAGGCCAGTTACCCCTATGATCATCAAAATATTTATTTGAAATACAGTCCATATGCATTAATTATAACAAATATAATTATTACATAATAGTCTTAAGCTTCCAAATTTTGTTTTGTCATATGGATTTGCCGGCGGAGGGTCTCATCCTCTTCAAGTTGTTTTTTGATTTTATTCCATGAATGGAGGAGGGTCGAGTGGGTTTTTCCTCCGAATGAGGAGGCTAGCTTCATAAGTGATTCATTGATCAATTCTTTGGCGAGGTACATGGCTACCTGGCGTGGGAATGCGATCTCTTTATTTCGCTTATTTCCTCTTAAATCTTGCACGCGAACGTTGAACATCGAGGAGACGCTTTTCATGATGCTATCGACAGTCACCTTTTTTTGCGGCACGTAGGAGAGTAATTCACCGAGGGTGGTCTCTACCATATCTTGCGTAATCTCTTTTTGCAGCATGCTTGCATAAGCCCCTAAGCGATTGACAGCCCCTTCCAATTGTCGTACGTTATTGAAAATGTGTTCAGCGATAAAGAAAGCGACTTTGCTAGGAATCTTTAGTCCTCTCAACTCAGCTTTATATTGGAGGATAGCGACCCTAGTCTCAAGATCAGGAATGCCAATGTTGGCAACTAAGCCCCACTCCATGCGTGCGATGAGGCGTTCAGAAAGCTTAAGAGAACTTGGGGGTTTATCGGAAGTGATGACGATCTGTTTGTTTTGGTTGATCAGTGCTTCGAACATATTACAAAATTCTTCCTCAAAGTTGAGGCGACACTGCAAGAATTGAATATCGTCGACGAGTAGTACATCAAGGTTGCGATAGAACCGCTTCATTTGGTCGACTGATTTGTTCTTTAAACTAGTGACGAGGTCATTGATGAAAGCTTCTGTAGTAATACACTGTACGCGGACTTTTTTGTGCTTTTCTTTGACATAGTGACCAATACTATGGAGGAGGTGAGTCTTTCCAAGCCCTACACCACCATGGATGAAGAGGGGATTGTATGACTTGCCTGGTCTCATGGCTACTCCAAGTGCAGCTGACTTGACAAATTGATTGGAAGGACCTTCGATAAAATGGGAGAAAGTATAGCTGTGGTTGAGATTGAGTTGGAAAGTGGATTCCTCAAGTTCATGAGCAAAAAGGGATCCATCAAGATTCTCTTCTTCTTTTACTTTTTGAACAGGTTCTTGTCTTCTTTCTGAGAAGACAAATGAAACGGCCGGCTCTCCATCTTCATTCATTGGAAGAAATGAACAGAGCTCACGTCTATAATTATCGAGTATGTATTCCTGAACGAAAATGTTGGGGACTTCAAGACAAACTTCGCTCTCGGTCGCTTTTGCAACTTTTATAGGCGCAATCCAGTTTTGAAATTCTGCCTGTGAGCACTTATCTTGGATAAAATCGACAAAATCAACCCAACCTTTCGGTTCATCTTTAGTTAACATGAAAACAACTCTCCCCACATTCAAGCTTTAGTTTTATAGAGATAGGGTTATCAACAAACTTCCCACAACTCGTTCAACAAGTGTAATTTATGGTCAAAGACTATCACTTGCTCGAAAAAGAAAACAAGAGTTTTTCGACAAAAAAAAAGAGTGGATCACTAACCCTTTTACAATGAGAAAAGAGCGAGAGAAAAAAACTCGGAGAACAAAATTTATAGTGGTTTAAAAGGCAAATGATACTCAGTACGAGGCATGCATTCCTAATTTCCATTAGACCGAAGGTCGCCGCCGAAGCAGGCGCCTGTTGAAGACAGCGCCGATACAGGCGAATGGAAAGTAGGAGTGCAGGCGATGTAATAAGTGTCATTTGCTTTTTAAACCACTATAGTCTTCGAATTGTTGATTGAGAAATACAACGTGTCTGGGACTTGTTGCAGAATAGGAATTATCGAAAGAGAAGATCAAACGGTCACCCATCCAGATCACAGAATGAACAGTCATAGGATTATTCACACCAGGTGCACTTAAGACCTTCTTGAGTCTTTCTAAGAGAGGGAGTTGATCGTACTTACTCCAGATTTTGTGAACATTATTGAATCGTGATTCACCATAATACATGGTATTAGGCTCTTCAAGAGGTTCGGGACTTTGATGGCGACAATTGAGAATAAAATGAGGTTCTTTAGAAGAGTCAAAAGGACGAACAACCGTTTCGCCTGATTCTCCTTGTCCAAAATGATAAATGACCCCTCCTGTTCGATCAGCGACAAACATATGGTAAGGTACGGCAGCATCAGGTGATAAGTGTTCTACATCCGCTAGAGTGTCGCATTGCTCGAGAACTTGTCGATTGAGAAATAAGGAAAGGGTGCCATCTTCTTTAACTTCAGATGCACCTTCTTTGGGTTCGGTGACGTTAATTGAAACAAACATGTTTCTGTTCATTCCTGTAATCACTCCGACGGTTCCAGGAATTGTGGGAAGAAGGAGTTGTTTTTCCTCACCCACCTTAATGTCTATGAGCAAAGACATGCGTCCGGCTCCCAATCCTGGCCAATCAAGATTTCTTCCTACTCCTATCTCATCACTGCCTTGATCTTTTCCCATGATCGCTGTACAACCCATTAAGAATTTGGGTGGAGTAATTGCAAGGTGCATGAGATCGGGGAGCAGATGAAGGGTAAGGATGTCTTCAAGTGTGTAAGTAGAATGCCACCAAGTATCCTGATCTAGACGATCGTGAACCCCTTCGATGAGTCCTTCCATTTCTTCTAGATATTGAGAAGGAATCGATTTTTTCAAAGAGTCAAGTCTACTATAGAGATCTTGGTCAATGACCAAATAGCCCAAACAAAACAATAATTTCATCCGTCTAAATACAGAGACGAGTTGATGAGCAATCAAATAGCCATGATCATACCCAGCTTCAAAATGTGACTGGGCTCTAATTTTAAGAATAGGGAGGTCGCCTTCGTAGTAGAGAGAACTATCATGGATCGATCCGATTTCAAATGCATGTTCCTTGGGATCGATAGCCAAGATGCCCAACAGATCAAGCGCAAAGATCGTAATTTCGACGATAGCGATGATCAAAGCACCCCCTGCAATAATAGGTAGTGCATGGACTGTGTTTGAGAGGGCACCGATTAAAATAAAAGCAATACCTACACCTTCAAGTGCATAGCGAATCGCCTCGATTTCTTTCGTATGATCATGGGCCCACTCAAACGACTGGCTGAAGACGTCAGTAGAGTCTAATTGAAGATTGATCATGCCCATATATTAGTCTTAAATTTTACCCGCGGGTTTTTAGCTGAAAAGCTGTGGCTAGGCAGAGCTATGTGAAGTTCGCCTTCTTGAATTTGGTAGACAACAGAATGAATGGTCAATTCATTATTCACATAAGGTTGGGACAAGAGCTCTGTTAAAGAAGCCCCTTTCTTTAGTCCTCGAGCAATATTTTTTTTCCGCTGTTCGTGATAATACATTCCACTCGATTCACTATCGCCCGAATAAGTAGCATTTAGCGTAACTACCGGTTTGTCATCCCTAACGCTTCTGATTGTGTGAGGAGTTTCAAGAGTCCCATCCTCTTGATAAAAATGGCACGAAAATTGATCAGTTCTGTCAGCTACTGAAAGGTGATAAGGGGCATCCGGTTGAAAACCATCTTGATTCATACAAAGAGCTCTAACTTCTTCTGCGCTTCGTGCATGTTCAAGGAGGTGACGATTAAAAAACACCTGTCCAATTCGCTTTTCTTCTGTGGGGGGAGATTTCACGGTAGTCTGCGAAGTGACATTCATGGCAGCAAAAACCCCATGTTCGTTGACCGCTGTTAAAGAACCACAACACCCTGCAATCGTCATTTCGCAAAGGCCAGGTCCATCTCCAATTTTTTGGTATTTCATTAGAGAAGCATTCCCCAAAACCCCCATGCTTGGCCAATCGAGATTTCTTCCGACCTCTTCAGGTGTCAAGATCACGCTACAAGCAGCAGCTGGGGCTGCATCTTTTAAGTCATCGAGTGTGGATAGGTAGTGAAGAGCGATAATATTAGGTTCCGTGAGGTCGGGAAGCATTCGTGCAAACCACGATTCATTCTTTTTTGCGTTCACCCCCGCAACGACCCCTTCGATCTCGTCCCTGTAATCCTTAGGAATTTGTTTTAAGAGCTTTGAGAAGTTTTTGCTGAAGATCTCATCGAGCCTTTTCCCAAATGGGGTAAACCTGACGATTAGTTGAAGCCTTATGAGCATTGATACTAAACCTTCTCCTGCGAGATATCCGTGGGCATAACCTGCATCGTAATGAGTATCTGCCTCAATTTCGAGAACGGGCATGCCCTCTTTGTAATAGAGGCGGCTTTTCTCGTAGGTACCTTCGACGAAGGGGCGGTCACCCTCAGAGATGTTCAAGAACCCCAAAAAGCGCAAAGCAAAAAAAGCAACTTCTATGACGACGACTAAGGCAATTCCCGAGATGACCAAACTAAAGACAGGTTGAGCGGCAGAAAAAAGTCCGGCACAGACCAGCCCCGCTCCAAGGATATCCAAAACTACGCGGGTCACTTTGATTGCCGTGGTATGATCGACCAAAAATAGCTGTATTTGCTGCATTCTGTCGTAATCGACGGAGATCAAGTTTAAAGCCGCTTCCATGGTTAATCCTCTTTTACCTGACAAGGCTCGAAATTGAAGGCGTGGGGCTTTTCTTTATCACTGATTTTGAAAGCTTCTTTCCACAAGTGGGTAGCTAATTCATCAAGATCGAACTTTAAAGTGGCATAGGTAGGATCAAACAGAAAATACTCTCCATCGACCTTGATTAAAAGTACAGCATGTCCTACTTTATGGTTCCCAAAATTGCCTTTATAACAACCATCATCGAGACCTTCGAGAAGTTTTTTAAAGTCAGAATCACACTCTTCATCGAATTTTTCATGGATATACATTTCAGGGAACGTTATTGTTAAACCAAACTGCTCGGCAATTATATTAGATTGTCGCAATCCTATTGCAAGACGTGCTCCCAATAGAGGGAATTTACCCAGTTCGTCGAATTTGGCGAGGATAGCTTGGTTTTTTGCTTGATGTTGAGCGAGTTGATCAGCTGTTACACGGCCTGGTTGCAATTTGAGTGTTGATTCCATAATTGATTCAATGGGGATTTCATCGCATTCTAAAGCATAGTAGAAAATTTGAGCTAGCTGTGCTTTATCCGTGGCACCAGACACATACTCTCCACTAACTTGGGTGATTGCCTCTGTAGGGGAGACTCCCTCTTCAAGTTTCTGCAGATATTTTTCTGCAAAATCAAAGGTCATTCCTTCACAGGCGCCCCCTTCGAGTCTTTTAAGTTTGCTTAAATTAAGGGAGGTATCATCAGTTCCAATTTGCAGCCATTGATCGATGACATCGGATCCAAAGCGGTTTCTAAGAGCCTCTTCCTCGGTCTTTGCTCCAGAAATAAGCACGCAGCCATTGTGTGAGAAGCTAACTACCGATTCACTATAGTGGAGGTAGGTGACGAGCATGCCTAATCCCCGGCTGCATTGATTATAAGCAGATGAGTAATAGACCTCGGCGAGATCCCTACTGAAAATATAACAGGCCGCTGCAGCGACCAAAAGGGCAAGAGCGTAAAGCTCTCGTCCGACACATTCCCCGAATACACGAATTCCTTTACAGCTTTTCTCATAGACAAGGGGTAATATCGGCGGTAACTGAGGGGTTGATTGTTAGATTCATAACGTCTCCTTTTTCAAGATATTATAAAGGATTTCCAGTTTAATTCGGATTAAAAGAATTTATTGATTATAGGAACGTTTTGAGGGTCAGAGGAGAGAAATAGAAGGCGTGGGGCTTTTCTTTATTACTCATGCTTAAGGCTTCTTTCCACATGTGTTCGGCTAATTCGTCAACATCATAGGCCAAGGTGGCGTGGGAAGGATTGAACAAAAAATATTCCCCATCGACTTTAATGAGAAGTGTAGCGTGTGCGCTTTTTTGATTTCCGAAACTTGTTAAATAACAACCATTAGGGAGATCTTCGAGATGCTGTTTGAAGTCAAAGTCACACTCTTTTTCGAAGTTTTCATGCATATAGATTTTAGGGAATGTAACTGTTAAACCAAACTGCTGAGCGATTAGATTAGAATGGGTCAATTCTATGGCAAGTTTTGCTGTCTCCAATTCGGGGAATTTCTCAAGCTCAGAGAGTTGGGCGAGCATTGCCTCCGTTGTTATAACGTTTTCCAACCCTTCTTCATACGACATGAGTGGGTGGATTTGGGGCATTGTTGCCGTAAGCGATTCATAGGGGATCGTATCTCCCGTTAATGCGTGGTAGAAAATTTGAGCTAACTGTGCTTTATCAGAGGCACCAGCCACATACTCTCCACTAATTTGGGTGATTGCCTTTACGGGGGAGATCCCGTCTTCGATCTTCCGCAGATATTTCTCTGCAAAATCAAGGACCATTCCTTCGCAGACGCCCCCTTTAAACCCGGTTGGCTACTTATTCTCCTTCAAGAGTTGATTAGACAGGTAAGATACAAGCTGAAAGACGAAGCCAAGGGCCTTCCCCTTGGCGAGTCAGGAAGCGCAGTAGATTGCCTG
>JAJZEO010000128.1 GCA_021847505.1 bacterium | reverse complement strand
GTTCCCAATTTCCAGAGAAGGTAGTTAATGAGCGTTGCTGTTGTATCTACACCTGCAAATAGTATGGGCCACTCATTATTATTTTTTTGATGTGGGGTGCCATCGGCTAGTTCAGCTAAGATGGAGAGGGAGTCTTCTTCTGCGACGATCAACTCGATGGTAGTTCTCATGAGTGCAAGTGCCTCCTGATAGGCGGCCATCTCAGCGGGGGAGGGGGGAGATCTCAGTATGTTATTGGTCATCCGATGGACAATACAGTCTAAAGCTTCCTGAAGACGATCTGTTTCGATATCTCTACGGTTAAAGAAAAGGCCTAAAATCACTTTCATGGCGAAGTTTCGACTTGCTTTCCTTCCATCAATAGAGGCTTCTCTGGCCCAAGTAGGGAGTGTTTCTTCTATGAGATCAAAAATGAGACTGTCTCGTTCATCTTTTGCGTTAGTGATGTAGCTCACAATTAGGGAATGGTACTGTTTTGCATGGATGGGAGTGGCAGTGAAAATAAAACTTTCAGTGAGTTCCTCTTCGGGGGTGCCTTCATCGCAAAATAGGGCACGTAGTACCGGGGCGAAGGCGTGGGTGTTTTCTGTATCGATCATCATCCCGTTTGGATCGTGTCGAAAAAATGCAAGGACGGCAGCCGCGACTTTGGGGTGTGCGACGATATAATTTGTCGTTCCATCGACTGTTGTAAAAGGATAGAGTGTCTCAGATCTTCTCATCGAGTGTTTGAATGGTTCTAACAAATCAGCTTTATTGGCGATCACAGTTCGGGTGATACGAGCTGTGTTAAGGAGGGCATCGGGGATTTTACCCAAAACAGCTACGTATGACCAAGCTTTCTCAAATAGACCAGCTGGCGGGGCTTTTTCTAGCTTAACTTCAGTGATGTGAGAAGATGTATTACGAATTCCAAGTAGTCCAAGCATATGAGCACCATGTTGTTAAAGAGAAAGAAACTAGCACTCATGGGATAAAAAAGCAAGCCCGGCAGAACTGTCGGGCTTGTGCTTAATTATTGGAGAAGGGGGTTTAGAAATCGAAGCTAAGAGAGACGTAAGGACCTTGTAAAATGAAGTTGCTGAGGGTTCTTTGGAAAGCTACAGCAAATAGTCCTGAATCTTCTGCAAGTCCAAAAGCTAAGTTAGGCAGTACTTGGGAGACCATATCGATACTTTGAACGGCATTGAGAAAAATTTGGACTTGGTAACCGACGCCGAGTTCACATCTCCAACAGTTAAAATTGCCTGCATAAGAAAAGCCCATTTTTTCCTCTAAACTGGGGACTACTTGTGTTCTATTAGGAACTGTAGTTCCTTGATTGTTTGGATCTGGGTTTCCGCTGCTTGCTAGAATTGGATCAACGGATGCGTAGGTGGTACCATTTGAAGACCGTCCCACGAGAAGGCCTACATTGGAAGTTCCTGTAAAAAAGAAGCCGTCTGCAATCCTGTAAGCAAAATCAAGACCAACTTCTGGCCCTGCACCGATAAATGATGAATAGGCATCAACGTTTCTTGAAATACTGGAACCATGATTTTCATAAGTTGATGAAATAGATTGCTTAATGCGAGCAAAGGTGCCCCCTGCATAAAGATTTGGATAGAGGCGTTTGAAAGCGCAGGTTTGTTGTCCAAAAAGGAGATTACCTCCATCAAATTCAAACGAAGCGTGTGTGCTTGCATCCAAATATGCAGCTGAGTTGGGACCAATATCAAATATGGGCCCGATCATATCGGTTGAAAGGGCGACATCATAAGAGGCGTTCTTTGTAGAATAGAGTCTCTCATAGTTGGCTTCAAGATTAGTGCTCATATCGGAAAAAAGAAGCTTAACGCCGACTTGAAAGCCAGGAGTGTAGTTGGGTGTAATTTCATAAACTATCCAGTTTGGCGAAACGGCTGGCGTGGGGATTCCAGGCTTGAATGGTATCGCTTCAACAGCGTAGTAGAGGTTGCTCCCGTTGGGTTGTAAAACGAGAAAATCGCCATAAATTTCAAACATCACGTCTCTACATGTAGGGATTTCACAAGGACAGTCCATGCAATCCATGTTTTGTGGAGGAGATTTTGGGGGTGAACCTGCAGTAACTGCGCAAGTAATAAAAGAGGATAAAAGAAGAGTTGAAAAAATTTTCATAGGCAACCTTTTTGTTTTGTAAAAAATAAATTACTTATTGGATGAGTAATTTGCAATGGCTTTTTCTAGGCAACTTCTTGTACAATTCTAGACATGATAGCTTTTTGTTACTTGATTTTGTTTGTATTAATTGGGTTTATAAGTGGAAATGCTCAGGAAAAGAAAGAGTGGTGGCACAATGCGGTCTCTTATGAAATCTACATCCGGTCTTTCAAGGACTCTTTAGGGACAGGCGTTGGCAATCTTAAGGGAATCGAGGATAGACTTGACTATCTCAAGGGACTTGGCGTCGATATCCTTTGGATTACTCCATTTTATCCGTCCTCGAATGTAGACATGGGGTATGACATATCTGATTACAAGAATGTCGATGGTCAGTTTGGAACGCTCGATGATTTTGATTCTTTGGTAAAAAATGCTCATGCTCGGGGGATGAAGGTAGTGGTAGATATGGTCTTTAGCCACACTTCAAATGAGCATCCTTGGTTCATTGAGGCGAAAAAGTCCAAAGAGAGTGTCTATCATGATTACTATCTCTGGCAACCTCCTCGTGAAGATGGTTCTATGCCGAATGACTGGAAATCTTGGTTTTCTGGTCCAGCTTGGGAATACAATGAGGCTACAAAGGAATTTTACCTACACATTTTTGCCAAAGAGCAGCCTGCCCTTAATTGGAACAATAGCCTTGTAAGAGAGGAGATTTTTTCTGTTGCAAAGTTTTGGCTCGATAGAAAGGTTGATGGGATTCGTTTTGATGTGATTTCTCTGATTGCTTTACCAGAGATAGACCAAAGCTGCAAACTTTGGGGAAATATGCCTTTGGCTAGAGCATATCTTAAGATGTTGGATGATCAGATCCTTTCTCAATATAACATTTTTACTGTGGGAGAGACGCCTGGAGTGGCTCTTGAAAATGTCCATGAATATGTCGAAGAAGGGACCGGTTCTCTAAAAACGATTTTTCAGCTAGAAATCATGAGTCTTGGAAATGAAGGAGATAAATTTCATCCTGCTGCACATAAACTCACAGACTTTAAGGAAATTTACAGAAAATGGTATGAAACCCTTTATGGTAAGGGATGGATAAGCGTAGTTTTAGGCAATCATGACGAAGCTCGTGCCATTTCTCGTTGGGGAGACGATACAAATTACTGGAAAGAGTCGGGGAAAATGCTAGCAACGTTTTTACTTACCCAGTGGGGGATCCCTTACATATTTCAGGGAGATGAAATAGGGATGACAAATTGTCCTTTTGACCCAAGTGAATTTAACGATGTCGAGGAAATTAACTATTATGCCGAAAAGGTTGCAGAGGGAAAATGTGAGGAGGAATTTCTTCCTGGTCTTTTAGCAAGGTGCCGGGATAATTCTAGGACTCCCATGCAATGGGATGATGCCAAAAATGCGTCGTTCTCAACAGCTGAGTCGACATGGCTCAAAGTCAATCCCATTTACGAGACGATCAATGTGGAGGCAGAGAGGAAGGATCCCGATTCGATCTTGAATTATTACAAAAAGATGATTGCCCTCAGAAAATCGATTCCTGCCTTTATTTATGGAACCGTTAACTTCGTTGATTTTGAGAATGAGCAGGTCTTTGCTTACACGCGAGAATATGAAGGATCAAAGTTCCTTGTGGTGTGCAATTTCAGCGCAGAATCTTTGCGCTTTGATACCTTTGAGGAGGGGTTGAAGAATTGCGAGGTGCTCATTTGTAATTATGCCGCAGGGCCGCAAGTAGAGGGCTCAAAAATAGATCTTCATCCCTTTGAATCAATCGTGTTAAAGATGATTGGAGCAGATAATTGGATGTACGAGTAGATAGAGAGCACGTTCGTATTCGGTAAGAGCCAATGGTCCATTAAATGGCCCAATGTCTTGCTCTCCATTTGATTGAAAGCCCTCTTTTTCGAGGAAATTTTGAACTTCAGATATGTCTATGTTCACTAAAGTTTCAGCTGCATAGAGGCCTTCCGGAAGGCTATTTTTCGCGATCCAAGAAGGGTAACCCGTTTCACTAGTGTCGGTCCAAAAAGCCAGCTGACGTGCAGTCATTGTCCAATCAATACCGCCCTCTAAATAGAACCTGGTATATTGCTCTAAAGACTTTCCCGTGTAGGTTGCAGAGACTATCGCTAAGGCTTTTGCTAATGTTTCTCCGAAGGCCTTCATGTGCTCCTCATTTTGCCATTGCAAAGTCCCATTTTCCCGCCCTTTTTTGACTAAAAATAAGACGTCTTCAAGCAAAAGCATGGATAAAGCGTGCATTTGTACGGCGTACCAATAGCTTTTAATATTTAGAAGACCATTCATATCCCGAGTTTTTAAGATCAGTTCTTTAGCAGAAGAGGTAGCATCTCGTAAATCGGTCCAACCAGAAAGACGTTGATTGGGAAAGGCTAATTTAGCAAAGGCTTTATCGAGTCGACCACTTCCCTGTAGGGGATCTTGTGTCAAATTGTGAATCAGGTCGATGAGAAGAATATAACCCCTACGCTGCTCGTCATTATGAAAAAAGGTGCTTTCCGGATAAATATCATTAAGAATCATTTTCGTCCCGTCTCGAAGAATCCTCTCTCGGGCTTCTGTAAATTGCTCATTAGGCACTTCATGGATATAAGTAAAAGTTTCTTGGGTAGTCCTGTAATGAAATACATAGGAAGGCTTTCCCTCTCTTATTGATAAAGCATCCCGGTAAGGATTTAAACAGGGGGGCGCTCTTTCTACAGAATAGACTCCCTCAGGGGAGATGAAGCGAGTCTCAAAATAGCCTTTGAGATCTCCAAAGGCCCGAGTAACTGGATCTTCCTGAGCAAAGTGAGAATAGTTTTCTCGAGGCCGTAGAAATTTATATGCATCATAACTTCCATCTTCAGCTTGGCATAAGACGGTACGGCCTAATAGCGATACCCTGGCGGAACTTGGAATGTCCAAACTCTTCTTAGGGACAGGAGCCACATTTGCCTTAAAGCATATTTTTATCCGTTTATGGATGGGATTGACCCCTCCAGATTTTGGTCTTAAACGGAGGAGTAACCCAGCAACCCAGCATCCTTGGTAGCTTTCAGAGCATCCTTGCCACTTTACATCGACACGGTTTATCCTCATTTGCTGATGAACCATATGTGCCATTATCTCGGGATGTTCGAAGAGATAATTGTATAAATGAAAAAGGTCTTCATGACTTGCACGAGAGGTGAGTTCTACTACAGCTCGGTTAAAAAGAACGTCGCCATCTTGCAGCAAGCTTGCCCTTATCGATTCATGGACAATCTCACAAGCCAGGGCAGATTCTGGGATCACCATTGCAAAGTGAGGGGACTTGCTAGGTGTTTCTGGTATTCTTCTTTTTGCATTTGAAAGAGAGACGTTTCTTTCCCCCTCTATTTGCGATTTAATCGCCAAGAATCTTTTTTTCTCCTCAGGATCTTTAATTTCCTTTTCAATCGATTGGCAATGTGCCAGTGTAGGATGGAGGAGAAAAGCAGCAAGTTCTGTTTGTAAGACAACATCTTTAGGGAAGGTTTGGCGGCATAAGGCTAAGTTCGGGAAAGAGTCACCCAGTGTTAAGCCGATACGGATTAAAATGCGTCTGTATCGTTTTCCTATCATTAGGTCTTTTCTATAATCATAGCAACGGTGTTCAAGAGCATTGTTCCCTCTAACATCTCTATGAAAACAATTGATCCTTGATCTATCTGGAATATGTAATAACTCGCAGTAGTAGCTCTCGGAAAAAAAGAGAAAATTCTGTCCAGTTAAAGGATCTACATCATTAGGATCTAATCCCAAACTTTCCATGAGAAATATTGCGGAATCATAATTAAAACACCGCAATTTTTGGTTGCTGGGTATTTTTGCCCAAATAGAAGTATTTTCGGCCTTTTGCAACACCTGAATATGCCTAACCATTTCTTCTCTAAGACTTGGTGCGATTTGACGAATAAGACCACAACCAATGGGATCATTCGCTTGATCCCGTAGATTTCCGAACAACTTAAGCAGGTCTGCAGCTTTATCGAGAGTGTTTGTTTGTAAAAGAGTATAGGTAAAGAGAGCTAACTTCCAATTATCGCTGCAAGAGGGTAGCAATGAAATGGCTTCACCTTCAAGTTTCCATAGGTTGCCTAATTTAGCTAGCCCGTCCTGAAGTCTGAGTATTCTCTCTAACACTGCCGGACGACAGACAAGCCTACTCACGAGGTCGCTGGGTACGATGCCTTCACCCGTTAAGTACAAAAATTCTGACCATAAACTATCAATCCCCATTTTTTGAATGATGTCGCATAGAGTTTCTGGATCAGAAATACAATACTCCCTGAAAGTTACCTCAAATGCGGCCCTAAGTAATGGACTTCTTGCCACAGCTTGTTTGAATAATGATTTCAAGTAAGCGAGATCCATTCCTTCCAGTCGATGATAATCATTCAAAGAAAACAACGGGACCATTTCCACAAAGAGATCTAGTTTTTCTAACCAGACTTGGTCTTGATAAACAAGTTTTGCCCACACTGAGAGGAGTTTTGGTCCATGTCCCAAAGTGGGATCGAGAACCTTATGAGTGACTACCAGGTCTTTAAATAATAGAGGATCCTTAATTTTTGATAAGATGGATTCCCCAGCCTCATTGAAAGCATTTGGATCAATACCCGCATGAATTAGGGCTTCGAGGAATTCTCGATCTTGTTGTTCGGCAGCTTGATGAAAGGTCCCTTTTCTTTCAATAAAGTCGAGCACACGCTCACGTTCTGGGAAGTGATCCAGCTCTTTAGAGAGGACCCTGGCTTTGATCCTATCATAATCAAGGGCATCCTGAAGCCAGCCGTCTAACAAAGAAGGCATGAAGCAAGGGACAGCTTGATGTGCGCCAAGTGGATTAGTTAAGATTGAAGCCATAGAGTTTGATCAAATTAATTATGGCAGAATTATACCATAAAATAAAATCGTGGTCAATTCAAAAAATTTTTACATATAAAGTGCAGAGGAGGGGGTTTAATTTAACATCCCGATCCGCCGGTGATATTTGACCGATAAAGGTCCTCTTTTCTTATAGTATAGACATGTTTTGGCTTAATCTTCACCCAACTTGTTACATAGGTGGGGGAGGAATCATTGTTCTGCCAGACTCCTACACAAAAATATTTGGCGTTATCGGGAACAGTGACTTTGGTTTTGCCATTTTTTTGAATGGTGAATTCGGGGCTTCCTTCCGATTGGTAAGAGTGATCAGCCGACTTTTTTTCCATTTCAGGAGAGGAGCTGGCCCATTGAATTCCGATCGTCGTATTGTCTTTACTGCTTGGGTAAGGTGTTTGATTATCAATGGTGATCACCTGGGCAAACAGGGTGGTCATCGCAAATAAAGAGAGAAAAAAAGTTGTTTTCATCTGTTGAGTTCCTTATTTATTGAACTGTTATCCCTTTTTGAGGATCGCAAGTAGCCGACTCGTTAATAGCAGGAGGGTTAAAGGGTAAAGGGTTAGGTTTGCATAATGTTTGAATTTGGTTTTTGCCATTGAAAATCGATTTGGGGATATGGACACTGACATTTTTAATGACATTCACCGCTTCCGCAATATCAAAACTTCCTACCATGCTCAAAAATTGATAGCTTTCCTCGGGACTAAAGTGTTGAAAGCGGACTAAGAAATTGATGGCATTGCGTGCAGCAAGTTTCATAGCCTCCATAAGATCGGTGTTTAACCCAACGAATATCCATTCGGTAGGTGTTTCTATAATAGGCCAGCTTAAAACATCTTCTCCATCTCTAAGATCCTTATGCTTTTCGAAAACACCCTTTGCCGTTAGATCTTTTCGGACAAAGAATTGAAATTTAATCGATTCATAGGAAGTTTCAAGAGCTGTGACATCGATCTCACCATTACTTTGCATTGCATGAGAATCTCCTGTCCAAACAAGAGCCCCTTTTCGGAAGACCGGGACGAATAAAACAGAGCCTATTTGAAGATCTCTTTGATCCAAGTTGCCTGCAAAAGGACCTGGAGGTACAGAGTTAAATTGATTTGGTTTAGGTTGCCCCATGTGGGTCTTCATGTTGACGGGCCATCCATCTGGCCAATCTGAAGGGGGACATACCGCGATGATCCCTGGAAAAGGCTTGAGGTGAAAGCAAATTCCTGGGGAAAATTCAGTGGTCATATTTTGCTTGTTGAACCAAAAGTAGCGGATATTGGGTTTAGAAAATTTCGTGAATATTCCCTGTGAAGGACTTAAGAAATTGTAGCCCCAATCATTGAGTTTGATGTCCAGAATATGAATTTCAAGGACATCCCCCTGGAAGTAATTCGACCAAAATAATTGGCCTTGATAATAACTTTGAAACATAAATTCAGAGGATCTCGAATATCCATGAGGATTTAGACGAGACCATGAGATTCCAGCTCCAAAAGAATCATTGGGTCTATTAGGAATTAGGGAAAAGGCAGTGACTCCAGCACCTCCGAAAATTGTCATATCAAGAGTCCTGGAGTTATTCCAACCCAATTGGATAAATCCCGAAACATTGCCTTTGGAAATTTCATGGGCATGTTTTAGCCAAAGACATTGAGAAGCAAACGCATAAATGCCGCCTGTTCCTGTTTGTGTTTGAGAAAAATTTTCTAGCTTGCCGCTTTGATACCAACCTCCTAGAG
>JAJZEO010000108.1 GCA_021847505.1 bacterium | reverse complement strand
TGGAGGCCTACATGAAAGGGAAAATCAAATTTATCGATGCTCTTTTGAGCAAAGGCAAAAGTCCTGCCCGTTAAAAAAACGATCTCCCACCCCCCTTTGTGTAGCCTCCTCAGATATTCAACCACAGGGTCTGGGATAAGATGACGGCTATCAGTCAGCGTATTATCAATATCGGCCGCAAATATTCCTTTGATTTTCATGCCCACAATTATATATAAGTAAGGATATGATGAAAAGAGTCTTTCACTTTCTGTTTATTGCCTTGGCGTCGGCATCCCCCCTCATAGCTAATCCACCCCCGACTCCGGCTCCTACGCCCGCTCCTCAACAAGCAGATGCTCAACCTAAAGCCGAAGAGGAAATGGAACTTCCCACCCCCACGCCCACCACTTCTATCCCCACAACCAATTACAAACGGCAATTTACTGGAACTTTGATCGCCATTGTTGTCATCGTATTTCTTGTCTTCTTCATCATCTGGCTTCTCAGACGTTTTACCTGTGACCGCCCCCTACACATGAATCATAGAAAGCACATCAAGGTCATTGAAAGGCGCCCCTTAAGTCCAAATACATTCATCTACCTACTTCAAGTAGGCGATAAGCAGTTTGTGATTGCTGAATCGAAATTCCAAGTCCACAATGTGGCCACCCTGGACTGGAACGAAAGCACCCCTGACTAGAGCATGTCTCTAAAAGTGCTTAATTTTGAAGAGGGTTAAGAAATTGACCCACGCCCATTTCCAGAGAGGAAGAGGTGGAGAAAGCAAACGATTAGCACATTTCTCTAGATGCTCAAAATCAAGCTTTCCGAGGCCTATGTTTGCACTCCAAAAAGTAGGACTTTCTGGATATTCAGCTTCTTGACCACTGACCCTTTTAAACGCCTGGGGATTTTGATAGAGAAAGTAATTCAAAAAGCCTAAAGGCTTAGCCCCCTTGATGGCTCTTTTTTGATTCAATGAAGTGACAAGCTGAGCAAAATCATCGATTTTCTTAATGGTAAGATCAGGGCTTGCACGACCAAATCTCGAAAATTGCCTGCTCTTTAACGGAGTACGAATTTCTGGATCCCAAAGATAAACATTCACAAAATAATTTTGGTAAGGAGCGTAATCCTTTCGACTAAACGTACTTGAAAAAACGGTCTTAGGAGATTCTGCAACTACAGTCACGGCCGGCATCTCTGCCCAAATAGAATCGTTTGAAGCAATCATCGATCTTCCCTTAAGCCCTTCAATCATACACTCCAAATTTAATCTACGCTTTAGATCCGCTCTAATGGGAGGTAATTTCGGTAAAATTTGAACAGAATTGTGATTCAAAGTCTTTTGGTATTCTTCAAGGGTCGCATGGAAGTGAGGGTCGTCATCTATCGACTGAACATACTTTGGCAATCCCCTCTTGATTAATTCCTTAAAACTGGTATTCACCAAAAGAACATCTTTGAAAAGGGTCGTTCGCACAAAGGTCCCTTCACCCATAGAAAAAAAGCGCCTAGCCCGCTCGACAATAGCCTCGTCGATTACAGAAATTTCCCGATGAGAACCATAAACTTTACTACGTGGATTGGAAACTTGATGAAACCATTTCGTAATTAAGCGCTCATTATTTTTCAAATATACTTGAAACTCTGGCACAATTATTATTCATCCTTTATTAAGGATTACTATAACAAAAGACGAAATAATTCAAGACTACACGCAGCTACTACCTAGTCATAGCAAGGTAACAGAGGGAGGCAGAAATAGTTAGGGGGATTTTTACAAGGATTCTCATAAGAAAAATCACCTAATTCATTTGAGTAAGAGAGGAGTTGATAGCGAGGCTTCTCTTCCCCGTCTTCATCAAGATACGTATCTTTCTCTAGATTAGCCCACGGATGAGGACAAGGGGCTAACCAAAACACTTCCTTCTCATTAAACAGCTCAAGAGCACCATCTAAGCCTTTAGGAAGATCCTCTCGTTTTTCATCATAGTTTAAGGTCGATTCCAAAAGAGAATAAAGTCGTTTCCCCTTATCGGGAGAGGCCACAACGGCGATGAAAGCCGCTAATTCCATAGGAATCACAAACGCAAGAAGTCGAAGAATCTTAAGAGGGCGAGTCACTACCTCTTTGACAATCCCTACAACCAGCTCAACCAATAGACGATCATAAAAAGCTTCCTTAAATTGCCCATTAGTCAACTCTTCCACAAAGCCTTTAATCGCTGTAAAGAAAATTTTTAATGGGGTATATACCGCTTTAAAAAGGTGCCCGGTCAACCGTATCATCGTAGCAATGGGAGTGACCCAAGCGAAAACACCCAACATTTTAATCGAAATGAGAGGTCTACTATCAGCCCAAAGCGCCTCTTTAGTCACCTTATTAAACATGGCTGCACGAGTTTTACCCGTCTTTAAGTCTTTATAATCGCAATAGATAAAGTTCTCTCGCTTCGTCTCGGTAGCAATATCGAGCTTCTCTTGCGAAAGCCAAGGTCTAAAAGTACAGTTGATTAAGGCATCCATAAAGGAAATTATAACAAAGTCAAAGCTTTAGGACTACGTAAAATCTCAACAATCAAAAAATTTCTACGTACTTTGAACTTCCTGGATAGTAAAACTTTTTTGATTTTGGCCACCTTTTTCAAACTTCCTCTCCCTCTGTAGCAAACTCTTCTTCAGCCAGAGCCATCCTCATTTTGGTGTCGGCTTCAATATTTTTGAGCTTGGTATAGTCAAGAATCCCCAACTGCCCTCTTTCAAAAGCCTTGGCTATGGCTAGAGGGATCTGTGCCTCCGCCTCCTTGATCTTGGCCTTATACTCCTGCTCCTGGGCAATCGCCATCGCTTTTCGTCCCTCAGCTCTCGCTTGGGCCACTTTCATGTCAGCCATCGCTTGTTCAGACTGAAGAACAGCGCCTACGTTTGAACCCACGGTAATATCGGCAATATCGATCGATAAAATTTCAAAAGCAGTCTGCGCATCGAGCCCTTTTGACAAGACAAGCTCTGAGACCCCTTGCGGATTTTTTAAGACATCGTAATGCGATTCTGCTGAACCGATCGCATTGACAATACCCTCGCCCACACGTGCAATGATAGTCTCTTCGGTCGCTCCTCCAACCAACTGAACAATGTTGGTCCTTACTGTAACTCGGGCTCTAACGAGAAGTTCAATCCCGTTACTTGCAACTGCCGAAATAAACTTACCCTTTTCACTAGGACAATCGATTACTTTAGGATTGACGCTGGTTTTCACTGCTTCAAATACATCGCGTCCTGCTAAATCAATAGCCGTAGCGCGTCTCCAATCGAGTTGAATATTGGCCTTGTCAGCAGCTACAACAGCCTTGACAACTTCGTGAATGCGCCCGCCCGCTAAGTAATGAGTCTCCAAATCAGCCGCTGTGATCGTCTTCAATCCTGCCTTACGCAGATTAATCATAGCTCCCACAATTAATTTTGGCGGGATTTTTCTCAATGTCATCCCAATGATATTCAGAAAAGGAATATGGGCCCCCGAAATAAATGCCTGAAACCAAATGCTGATGTACCTAGCCGTAACCCAAAGTACGGCAACGATGATGAGGACAATAAGTCCAATTAATATTGATAATACTTCCATATTTGTTACCTCACGATTAAGTGGGCTCCCTCTCCATTGACAACGACTACTTTAGAGTCTTTTCTCACATAATGACCCATAGAAAGCGCCTGAAACTCTTTACCATCGATTTCGATAAACCCAGCTGGCTTCAAATCCTTTGTGACAACCCCTTCCTTCCCAATCATAGTTTTATCAAAATCGCCACTCACAAAGCCTGTTTGATCATTTTCTAGGTCAAATTTCTTCTTCTTTAATGTAATTAAAGCAAGCTTGATGACAATAAAGGAAACCAATGTCTCAATAACAAGAACGGCCATTCCTAGACGCAGATCGACAATCATAGCATACGCAACACTACCCATCGCCAATAAAACACCAAGAGCTGCCATAATGCCCCCAGGCAAAAAAAACTCTAAAAAAAGAACTAGGAGAGCGACGGCCCCAAGAACGAATGAAAGGATCATTTCCATGGACTCATCATATAGACCTCTTGCTTTTATATCCAGCCTCAATGCATCTTGACTGTGGATAGCATGATTAAAGGGATATTATACGCTTTAGGGGCCTGCATCTTTTGGGGACTTATTTTTGTGATTCCTCAGTTTATGACAGGATTTTCCCCACTAGAAATCACTCTTGGTCGCTACTTTTTTTTCGGTGCGGTTTCTTCTCTTATCTTCTTCAAAGATTTTATTAAAGGTAGATGCCGGTATCCAAAGCATATCTGGTTTAAAGCCCTACCACTTTCACTTGCTTCTACATTTTTGTATTATATCTTCCTGATTCTTGCGCTCCGCTATTCTTCCCCTCCCATTTGTGCCCTGGTTCTAGGAATCAGCCCAGTAACGATTGCCCTTTATGGTAATTGGAAACAAAAGGAAATTCCCTACAGACAATTGATCATCCCTTCCATCCTCCTCACAGCAGGACTTGTAATGGTCAATGTCCCCCATCTTGAAACCACCGCCATGCCATTAATTTACTGCCTGGGTCTATTTTATTTACTGATCTCCCTAAGCTCTTGGAGTTGGTATGTGGTGGTCAACTCAAAATTTTTAAAGAGTCATCCTAAAGTCTCCTCTAGCGATTGGGTTACAATGGTAGGGGTGGCCACCTTAGGCTGGGTACTTGTTTTATCAATCATTTTAATCCCGTTTTGCTCCTCTCAAATTGATTGTAACAAGTTTTTCACTCATAGTGATGAATTAGAAAGATTTCTTATCGGAGCTGCTATTCTAGGACTCCTTTGTTCCTGGGTGGGAAATTTTCTCTGGAATAAAGCAACTCTTTACTTACCTGTCTCCCTAGCAGGACAATTGACCATTTTTGAAACTATCTTCGGTGTGACCTATCTTTTTGCCATCAATCAAAGCCTCCCCTCCCCTATTGAGGGGATAGGAATGGTTTTAATGCTCTCTGCTATCCTCTATGCAATTAGAAAATTTACCATTAAGAAGAAAAAAACCCACGATCAAATTCCCCCTCATTAACCTCCCTATTTTTTTTCTTTGCATTTTTTTAGGCTTCAGGCATCATGGACAGAATGTTAAGAGGAATTCTTTTTGGTTTAGGAGCTTGTGCAGCATGGGGACTTACCTTCGTAATACCTGGGCTTATGACAGGAGCTTCTCCGATAGAAATCACCATTGGCCGATACTTTATTTTCGGACTGATTTCTTCGTTTATTTTTCTTAAAGAATTTTTAAGACACAAACCCACCTATTCTTGGCGTATTTGGGCTAAAGCATTTCAACTTTCGATAGTTTCTACCCTTATTTACTACGTTTCTCTTATTTTTGCCCTGCGTTATTCCTCTCCCCCTCTTACAGCGATGATCCAAGGAATCAGCCCCGTGGTCATCGCTTTCTATGCAAACTGGAAAACAAAAGAAGTTTCTTTCAAACACCTGATGCTCCCCTCACTACTTATTACAATTGGCCTTGTGATCATTAATATCCCTTATCTTGAAGAAACCCCCTCACTTACATCCTATTCCATTGGCCTGCTATTTAACCTCTCGGCATTAAGCGCGTGGAGCTGGTTCGTCTTCGCTAATTCGAAATTTTTAAATGATCATCCCGATGTTAAATCTAACAATTGGGTGAATTTAATAGGTCTAATGACGATGATTTGGGTCATCGCGCTATCGGCAATCCTTTTGTCCATTAGTGATTTTCGAATTGAATTTACTAAGTATTTGGCCTTTACCGACCTATTATGGAAATTTCTTGTTGGAAGCCTTGTTTTGGGGGTGATCTCATCCTGGTTAGCGATCTTTTTATGGAATAAGGCTTCCCTTAATCTTCCCGTTTCATTAGCAGGCCAGCTCACGATCTTCCAAACAATTTTTGGAGTGACTTTCATATACATCGTAAACCAAAGTTTTCCTTCTCTCCTTGAAGGATTTGGTATTATCTTGATGTTCTTAGCTATTGCCTATGCAATTAAGTCGACCCCGACTAAAAAAATATTAAGGGATTGATTATTAGTTCGCCATTCGATAACCTGAGTGCGACTAAATATCGGGAGAAAAAAAGAATGGCAACTTCTGAAGTCGGCGCAAAACGCCAAGAAGACGTTTTAATGTTTTTGGAAGCAATCCAATTACAGGCATCTAAAGATCAGCAGGTTTTATCTCAAACAGAGGCCAATAGCGCTGCAATTGACAGAATCAATGAAAGAGTAAACTTTGTGGCCTCCCTGATGCAGGATCTTCTCCATGAGCGCAATAAAGGAACCCCAGAGGTCTCGCTGGAACACCTTGCCGATAAGATGCAAAGGCTTCAAGATGAATTTTTAACAGATGCTTCAATGGCAGACCCTTTAAGCAATATTTACCCCGGGCCGTTAGGCAAAGTCAAAACCAAAGATGTCGAAGAAGCCATTTCAAATTTACAAGAACTGATGAGACGAGATAGCAATGAACTTCAAAGATTGGGCAGAAATACCGAATATATCATGCAGCTCTATGTAATCATCACCGAGATGCTGGCAAAACAAAAACCCGATGAAACCAAAACATTTGTTCGTAACCAAACGGTAGGCGTTCGATGACATTTGCACGAGAAGTCCTCGATTCCGAACAATTTCGCAAAATTGTCGAAAGGTTAAAAGACTCTTTTGATGACGAAGGCGCTCTTAACCTAGATGAGTGGCGGCAAGAAGACACCCGCACCCTGTATGAACTAGGGTTTACCCTCTACAAAATGAAAGAGTACAATAAAGCCGAGACAATTTTCCGCAAATTGGTCATCGTGATGCCTCTTGAAAAGAGCCATTGGCAAGGCTTAGCCTCGTCTTTGCAAATGCAAAATCGCTTTGAAGACGCCCTTGTCCATTGGAGCATGTATGCCTTCATCGACCCTAATTCCCCCATCCCTCACTTCCATGCAGCAGAGTGTCTCTTTAAAATTGGCGATTACAAAGATTGCCTTAAGGCCCTTTCGGCCCTTCGAGAAAGGGATCTTAATAAAGAGTATGAGGAAAAAGCGGCCCCACTAAAATTGGCAGCAAACGCTCACCTGGAGAAAGCCTATGCCTAGCCCTATTCATGCGATTGAAACCGCAATTTTCTCACCTGACGAGCTAATAGTCCTCCGGCAGTCGGAGCGTGCTTATCCCTCTGATAAAATAGACAATACGAAAAAGCCTTACTTAAAAGTTCAGCCCGCCGTAGAGGAGCCGCCCCCCTTGGTTTCTCCATCTGATTATAAAGCGGCTCCGTTATCAGGTAAGCTAGTCCAAATGCTCGACACGATCACTCGGGTCGCTGCTATTCAAAAAGGGTGTGCAGATGATGTCGTAAGCTCGCTTGAACACACGATTGTTACCCAACAGCAAGAAGCCTTAAGAACCTCCCAGTCGGAAAGAGAGTACACCGAGCAATCAGATTGGGCCGACTTTTTTAAGCAAATTGCTGTTTGTGTTCTTTCTGCATTTGCCCTTGTCATTGGGGGAGAGATGATCTTTGACAATCCCGATTCTGTGGAGCATTTAGTAGGCGGTGGAGCCATGATTGTTTCGGCTCTCGCCTCCCTGATTGGAAATACTATGGTCAATTCCAATGATTCTCCACAAACTGCAGCTATTCTGACCCTTATTTCCATGGGATTTGGCCTCATTGGTGGAACAGCTTACCTCAATTTGAGTGGAAACACTTTGACTGACATTGCCTCGCGCCTAGGAATGGCCTCATTGGCAATTGTCTCCAGTGTTGCAGAATTAGGAAAGCAATACTCTCATTTTCAAATTGAAGAATTGAAAGCCGCCCAAGCATTAATTGAAGAGCTCTTGATTCGTTGCCGCAATATTGCTGAACAGCAGTCTGGCTATGAATCGATGAGCACAAAAGCTTCGATCTCATCAATGTCCACTTATTCTGATGCCGCGATGGGCTTAGAAAGGGCAAAAAAAGTCATTTTAGCACAAATAATAGCCGCGCAAAGCGCTTAGGAGTCTTGTTATGATGGAAATATCACGTTCGGAAGAGAAAGTAACCACCCACCTTCCCGCTGATTACGTTTCGCCGATTACAGCAGCCCAAATGGCCCGCACTAAAGTAGCCGATACCCTCGATCTCATCCGGGATGGAGCAAGAAAAATTGAGCAATTGACTACCTATCGCTACATTGTCGATGGCTACGAGAGATTGGCAAAAAATCGTCAATTTGATGCCTCTTGTACCCTTTTAGGAATCATCGGAGCCTTCTTAACGATTGGAGCTTCAGCCTATAATCCTCAATCGACCGAATTTGCCCAACTTTCAGGAGTAGGTAAATTGATGGAGCAATTAGGCATGGGAGCCAGCCGCCTTACTCAGGAGCAGCAAACCGAAATCGACGGTTTATTAAAGAGGCTTCAAGAACTCCAAAAGGATGCTCAAGGACGCGATGCTGAAGTTGATCGTATTTTAACCAAGCTCGATGAGCTCCAATCTCGCATACAAAAACAGATCGCCGATGCTGAAACACAAATGATGCGCAATTCGCAGTAATTATAACCTTGCCCCTTTAATAGAAAATTCATAGTATCCGGCACAAAGAGGGGTGTGTTCGGATGCAAATAATTTTGCGCCAGTTGAAGTTTTTAATCTCGATCGGCCAATTTACCACTTTTTTCTTCTCCTCCCTCTTTGTGATCTTTTCCAAATTTCCCCGCTGGTCACTCGTCCGCGAACAACTCTATACTATTGGCGTCATGTCCCTTGGAGTTGTTACTTTAAAATATATTGTTACAAAACTC
>JAJZEO010000120.1 GCA_021847505.1 bacterium | reverse complement strand
CACTCTACCGATGAGGAAAAAGAGGGGTACCAAAAAGCAACCGTCATTTATGAGAATGAGAAACTCCTCTACATCATCGATTATTTAGCTGACCTCTTTGCTGCAAAGAATCGGCTAACGTTTAAGAAGATTCACTTAGAAATGACCCTGCTACATATTCTCCAATCAAAAAGTCGCATTTCGATCGATCAAATCGTGGCTAAACTGGAGGATCTTGGTGAGGGGTCGGGGCGGCAACCGATTTTAAAAGAAGAGTCAAAACAGACCTCTCTTCAAAGAGAAGAGCCAAAACAACCGGCAGTTCAGAGGGAGGAGCCAAAACAGCCGCCCGCTTCAAAACAAGAGCCAAAACAGCCAGATGCTCTAACGGAAGAGCCAAAACAACCGGCTGAGCCCATCTATGAAATAGCCCCTGACCCCTTTGTAAAAGCAGAGCCTTCCTCTGTAAAACCCCCAGAAAAAGAGTATGAAACGATCATGCGCTTTGCTCAGATCGAACTTGGTGGAATTCTGAAGAAAAAATTGTAACTTATTGATGCTAGATGATAGAATTTCGTCTTATAACGGAGGTAAGGTCATGGGTTCAGGCTTTTCAAAAATGAAAAAACAGCGTAAGCAAATGGAAGAGCAGTTTGCCCGCATGCAAGAAGAATTAGCCAATTCAGAACATGAGGGAAGCGCTGGGGGAGGCCTTGTCAAAATTGTTTTGACAGGGGATAAAAATATAAAATCAATTAAAATTAGCCCCGAATGCGTCGATAAAGAAGATGTGGAAGGATTGCAAGATTTGATTATTGCTGCCTTCAACGATGCAGCTGCCCGCGTAGAAGCCAGTTCTCCTATGAACGGGTTCATCCAATGAGGTTGTTTGCGAAAAAACCTCAGATCTTGTTAGCGTGTTTTCTGGGTGTTATTTTTCAACTTTTTAGCGTTGAATTTGATAATCCCTATAACCATGCTGGGGGGGAGCGGATTACTCAATTCACTGTCCTTGGAGAAAGGTGTACGGGCACTAATTTTGTTGAACATCTAGTGAAACAGAACATTAATGGACTCGAGCTCACTTCCAGACTTGGTCACAAGCACTTCTTTCGCTGGATAGATCTATCTGAGTTTTCTTTTCCTCTTAATGATGATAAAAGCTTTCTCAATGATTCTGACAATTGTCTGGGAATATTGATTGTCAGAAATGTCTATGATTGGGTGAGAAGTTTTTATCGGAAGCATTGTCACGCCGATGCCTCTCTTCTCGAATTAGGTTTTTTTGAATTCATGTCTGAGCCTTGGGCTTCAAATGATTATGAACTTGCGCGTGCAATTGATAGTACAAATCCTTACCAAGGTGAGCCCTTCAAGAACGTTTTTGAGCTCAGAAAATTTAAGACGATGAATCATTTAGCCATTGGCAAAGTGATGAAAAATTTTGTGGTTGTTCGGTATGAAGATTTACTTGAAGCACCCGAACAGTTTATTGAGTATATTTCTCAAAAATTCGGCCTAGATGTGAAACTTGTGTTTGAGCCCGTTGTTAAATACAAGGGCGGTAAAAATAAAGTATTTAGAAAGCGAAAGTACCGCAATTTTGAAAAAAACGAGTTTGAATTTCTAAACAATCATGTCGATTGGGGTTTCGAGAAGAAAATAGGGTATGCTCCAAAGAAACGTAGTGAAGTAAACTCCTTTTTCCCTTTTTAAGTTGTAGAATTTGAGGTGTTATGGTTTTTTTTAGGATTGTTGTGTTATGGTGCTTCGTTGGATTTGTTCAGGTTTTTAGTGCCGAATTTGAAAACTCTTTTAATCATAAGAATGGGGATGCAATTACTCACTTTACTGTTTTTGGGGAGAGAAGTTCCGGAACCAATTTTTTGATGTATTTGGTGAAAAAAAACATCATAGGAATAGAAAATACCTCTGAGTATGGCCATAAGCACTTTCCCAATTGGGTCGATTTGTCAGAATATTCTTTTCCTCTTAGAGATGATAAAAGCTTTCTCGAACATTCTAACCATTGTTTGGGAATTTTGATTGTCAGAAATATTTATGATTGGAGTAGAAGTTTCTACAGGAAACACCCCTATGTGAGCACTTCCATGTATAAGGGGGACTTTTTTGAATTTTTGTCTGAGCCTTGGGCATCAGATGAGTCAAAGCTTGCGATCACGATTGATAATGTAAATCCTTATCAAGATAGGCCCTTCATGAATATTTTGGAACTTAGAAGATTTTAAGATGATGAACCACTTGGCCATTGGAAAAGCGATGGGAAATTTCGTGGTTGTCCGGTATGAGGATCTCCTCGAAGCACCCAAAAAGTTTCTCGAGTTTATTGCCCACGAATTTGGTTTAGAGAAAAAGGCCAAGTTTGAACCTGTAATAAGCTATAAGGGATTTACACTCAGACCGTTTATTAAACAAAGATACAAAAATTTTACAAAAGAGGAATTTGAATTTCTGAATGATAACACCAATTGGGGAATGGAGAACCGGGTAGGCTACACGCAGAAACAACGCAAGGAAGTGAATTCCCCTTTCCCTTGGTAATTTTAGAGTTTGAGGTGTTATGGATTTTTTCAGAGTGATTTTCTTGAGTTACTTGCTTGGATTTGCCCCGATTTTTAGTGTTGAGTTTGATCACTCGTTTAATCACTCAAATAGGGAGCTTATTACCCACTTCAGTATTTTCGGGGAGAGGTGTTCTGGAACAAATTTTCTTGAGTATTTGGTGAAACAAAATATCATAGGAATTGAGAGTACTTCTGAATATGGCCATAAGCATTTTCCTCATTGGGTTGATTTGTCTGAATATTCCTATTCCCTTACAGATGATAAAAGTTTTCTAGAACATTCTAACCATTGTTTAGGAATATTGATTGTTAGAAATGTCTATGATTGGGTGAGAAGTTTTTATCGGAATCATCCCCATGCGGACGTCTCCGTTCTTGACCTAGAGTTTTTTGAGTTCATGTCTGAGCCATGGACTTCAAATGATTATGAGCCTGCACACACGATTGATAAGCTAAATCCTTACCAAAATAGACCTTTTAAAAATGTTTTAGAGCTTAGGAAATTTAAGCTGATGAATCATTTGGCGATTGGAAAAGTGATGGGAAATTTTGTGGTCGTTCGGTACGAAGATCTCCGCGAAGCACCTGAAGAATTTATCGAGTATATTGCTTACAAATATGGATTAGAGCAAAAGACCAAATTTGAGCCTGTCATTAGGTATAAGGGCTTCAAAAACAAGCCGTTTATCAAGAAAAAGTACCGCAATTTTACGAAAGAGGAATTTGAATTTCTGAATAGCCATGTCGAATGGGCGAAGGAATATCGGGTCGGCTATACGCAGAAAGAGCGGAAGGAAGTGAACTCGGCATTTCCTTGGTAGCCAGCAGGTTTTTAATGGTTTTTAGGTTGGCCCCGGAGTTTTTTTCATTTTTCGTTTTTTGCGTAGTAGAGAAGGGACTTTAGGTTTTGAAGAACCAAGTTTCCACAAATCAAAAGCAATTTGTGCATTTAGCCAGAAATCGGGCGATGTGTCAAATGCCCCAGCAAGTTTAACTGCTATTTCTGGAGAAACACTTGCCTTCTCATTAACAATCCGGTTAATCACTTTGTAATCGCATCCAATATGCTCGGCAAGTTCTTTTTGGGTTAGCTCCAAAGGCTTTAGGAATTCTTCGTAAAGGATTTCACCGGGGGTAGTTGGTTTTCTTCTCATAGTTAACTCTTAATGGTAGTCGATAATGCGTACATCATAAGGTTGAACATCCCAACCAAATACAATGCGCCATTGATCATTTATTCTAATACTAAATAAACCTGAAAAATCTCCCTTTAAAGTCTCCAATCGATTTCCGGGAGGGCTCCTTAGATCTTTTAATTCCTTCGCATAGTGTAACATGTCAAGCTTTTTTCGGGCAATATCTCGAACGCCATCCCAACCTTTCTTTTTTGGCCTTGCTCCTTTAAGAAAAAAGGCCTCCGCATCAGAATCTTTAAAAGAGCGAATTGTCATTCATTCAGACCTGTAATCTTGTATACCGTGATAAGGTATATGAATCAAGGGATAAATACAAGATTTTTTGAAAAGAAAGGACCTAGTGAAATTCGAACTCAATGACATTTTTTAATTTGATTAATCTGAAAGTGATGGATACTGTTGATTTGCCAGTGCATCGGCCTTGCAAAATTCCAAAGCCCAGTCTGCAAGCTGGTGTAAATTTTCTGTTACCGCAGGTTCTCTGAGGTGAGGTGTCCAGTTTTCTTGAGTGATCGAATCACTGATAATGAATAAGGAAAGGGTTCGAACTTCTTTGTCTTTGCCAATAGCATATAGGGTTGCAGCTTCCATCTCCACTACGCTATACCCTAGGTTGTTCACGCGCAAGACATCTTCGACCGTCTCCTTAAAAATGGCAGAAAAACTCCATGCCATTGCAGGTTGAAAATGAGGCAAAGCACGGTCTTTTGCAAAAGTGGTCCACTCGGTAAGCATTTCTTGATCTGCTTTGATAGAACTCTGACCTGAGGGGAGATAAAGATGAGCGACCCCATCTTCAGCGAGCGCTTTAGGGCAAAAAACAAAATCGCCAATCTTATGGGTATTCAATAAGCCTCCCGCTGTTCCAACGGCAATAAACCGCTTGGCACCCAAGACGACCAATTCTTCCATTTTGATGGCAAGACCAGGGGCGCCCACACCCCAATCTCCCAAAATACCCACTCGACCATTTTCTAGCGTATAGAAATGAGTAACGGCTTTGGAAGGTCGGAATTCTGGATATTTTTCCAGAAGATATTTCATTGTCGAACGTTGGTAACAAACAAGAACGATTTCTGGTGCCTGAAAATTATCCATATGCCCAGCAGCGATCTTGTATTGAAGCAATTTTTCAGCTGTTACAATCGGTTCTTTAGCATGAATGAAACTAGATGTGAATATAGTCAAAGCTAATAAAAAGTATTTTTTCAAAAAAGGCCCCCTCAAGAGAGAGAGTACTTTACCGAACGGCCCCAATAAAGTCATTTAAAATTAATTAGTTAGGAAAATGAGTCTTTTCAAAGTGAGAAAGAAGATCCGCAAGTTCTTTCTCAAGACGGTCTAGGGCCCTTTCGATATTTGCCTCGTGGGGAGCTCTCGCATGTCCATAGATCTTTAACTTGGGCTCAGTTCCTGAGGGACGTATGATCAGTTTCCACTGATTTTCTAACATAAATGATAGAACATTGGATTTGGGCAGAGAAAGGTGCTTGGTTTCACCTGTTTTCAAGACGGTACTTTTTTGCACTTGGTAGTCTTCAATTCGTTCAACTTTAATGCCTGCAATCTCTTTGGGGGGATTGAGTCTAAGTTGCGCCAGCTTCTTGAGCATCGGCTCCATCCCTGCTTTTGACTCGATGGTTCGCTGCTCTTCTCGAAAAATTCCGTAAACTTCATAGATCGTGTAGAGTTGATCCAAAAGTGTCATGTGTTGATTCTTAAGTTCGAGAGCTGTTTCTGCTGTGAGTACCGCCGCGATGGTCGCATCTTTATCCCTGGCATAGGTGCCGAATAGATAGCCAAGAGACTCTTCCATGCCGAACAAAAACTGATACCCATCTGGCTCATTTTCCCATTGGTGGATTAACTCTCCGATGTATTTGAATCCGGTCAATACTTCAAAACAGGTTCCCTTATGCCTTTTGGTCATTTCAGCGATGAGGGGGGAAGAGACAATGGTGGTGATGCTTGCCCATTTGCCTGCGGGTTTGAGGTGGTAAATGAGGTTGTGGAGGAGGAGCGCTCCTAACTCGTTTCCTGTGAATTTCCGGGGTTTTCCATGGTGGAGTATTGAACAAGAGAGGCGATCAGAATCGGGGTCAGAAACAAGGAGGATATCGGCATTTTGGGCCTTTAGATCGCGCCAACCTAGTTGAAGAGCTTCGTCCATTTCAGGATTGGGGTAGGGGGCTGTAGGAAATGTCCCATCGGGACCCTGTTGTTCTTTGACCACATGAAGATTAGTGAAGCCTAAACGTTTGAGTGCCTCAGGGATCATAGTCATTCCGGCACCATAGAGAGGAGAATAGACGATAGAGAGTTTCTTTCCTTCGTCTCGGTCTCTTTGTGGAAACAAAGTGAGGTCAAGTACTGCTTTAAGATAAGCTTCATCACAGTTTTTATTGATCGTCGTAATATAGCGGGAGTCTAAGTCGGAAAGCTTTACCTCTTTGATCGATTTAACTTTCTCAATCGAAGCAATGATTTCGTTGTCATGGGGAGAGACAACTTGTGCTCCATCGCTCCAGTATACCTTGTATCCATTGTATTCTCGTGGGTTGTGAGAGGCCGTGATATTGATTCCTGCGAGAGCTTTGTAGTGCCTTACAGCAAAAGAACAGAATGGTGTGGGTCGAAGTTCAGGAACTAAGTAAACATGGATCTCATTGCCTGCAAGGACTCTGGCGGTCTCTTCTGCAAATTCTCTTGAGTGGATGCGGCAATCATGACACACAACTACTCCACGTAACCTTTGGTCTTTTGGAAATGTACGAATGTAGTTCGCAAGGCCTTGAGTAACAGTCTGGATCGTGTAATTATTCATTCGTCCAGGCCCTGGCCCCATTTTCGCTCGGAGACCCCCCGTACCGAATTGGATTTCCGTGGTGAAGGCATCATTAGCTTCGGCCGGGTTCTTAGCGATCAATTCTTTAATCTCCTTTCGGATTTCTTCGTCATAAGGATCTTTCAACCACTCCTCTATAACTTTCTCGGCCTCTTGGGTCAAAGTCTCTTTCGCCATGATTACCTCCACTTCCCTACCAACATCATAGAAACAAAGGATGATTTCAAGACAGGTTTTTATTAGACCTCTTGCATAATTCAGGCTTTTCGGAAAAAATAGGCAATTTTGATGAGATTTCGAATTTGAGCGAGCCCGCATATGCGGGACGCCCCATAGGGGCGAGCGATAAAATCGAAAGATCACAAAATGTGACATTTTTAACGAAAAAGATCAGTTATGCAAGATGTCTATTCTTCTTCTTGAAGTTTTTTTCGGATGACAGAAAGGGGAATGAGGTCGGCTTGTGGAGAGTTAATCCCCTCACATTCAAGGGATGTTTCTTCCCAAGCTCGTTTTGAAGCGACATTTTTTCCCCAAAATGGATAGGTGCGGCATTGGGTAGGCCGACCTTCATAAACAGAGCAACGTGAATCGACTAAGAAAATGCAATTGTAATTGACAGCTCTTTCTTTCAAAGAGATTCGATTTCCAACTTGGCGGCAATATTTTTTGATCAGTTCATCTTCAGAAATATTCAGATGCTCTGACAATCTTTGGATGTCTGAATTGGTTAGCCAAACATAGCCGGGGGCGCCACCACAGCACTTTCCGCATTCGGTGCATTTAAATTTAAGACCTTTTTCGTACCACGGCATTTTTTACCTTTCGATCGTTTGTGTATAGGGTCGTCTCAAAATGCTCTTCATCGAATTCAATCAAGTTATAACTGCTCGATTCTTTGAGTGAAACCGATCCGGAGTCAATAAGAAGATGTGTTTCTCTTGTCTCAATACGAGGAGCATGTCGATGGCCATGAAGATAGAGCTTGATTCTGTGGTCATTTTTGATCAATGCTTCAAGACGGTCTCCATCGATTAAATGGGCTTTTGGGGCTTTGAAGGTATCGTAGGGGAAATGGGCTGAAAGAATGATCGAACCTGTCGGGTCAATTTCTCTAAGGAGATGTTTAAAATTCCGCTCGATAGGGGAGGTAAAATGTCCATTCGCATCGATGAATGAGTTGTATTTAGTTAAATCTAGCAAAACAAGATGGACGTTGTGAGGGAGTTTATAGCCAACCACATGATGGTCGATCAAATTGAGCGAATAATCACCGGTAAAATCAATCTGCTTTTCAAGACGGGTATAAAAATCCTTCTTTAGGAAAGATCTTTTCGTATAAACATCGTGATTGCCCGGAAGGACATAGAGGGTAAACCCTAGCTCTTTTAGAACTTCGAGCATTCTTTTAGATGTGGACAACTCTTTGTCGGTGGCCGTACAGGTTAAATCTCCCGAAATGAGGATAGAGCTGATATTTTCCTTCTTTAATCCCTGAGCTAACGCGAAGATTTGGTTTTGATCAAAATGTTTTCTTCGTGAAAAGAGGTAATTAAAATTGCCGTAAAAACGCCCATTAAAAAACTGGAGGGGCGACTTACAGAGGTGAAAGAAATGGATGTCAGAAACGTGTGCAAGTTTAAATTTCATGAACACCAGTATAGCTTGATTGAGGTAAAATGAGAAGTCTGATTTAATGGTCCAATGAGAAAGTTTTTTTTCATCTTCTTTTTTCTGGCTCCCGGTTTGGTTTTTGCTGAGTGGGAAACTAAAGTTGACGAGGTAGCGAATATCCTTTTTGGCTCAAATGTGAGGAAAATTTTTGGACAGGTATGGCCTGGAGCAAGAGTTGAGGTTTCCCACCCCCTCAAATGGGGAGTCCATACTTGGGCGGGTGCAGACTTTTTTCATGTTAGGGGCAACTTGATCGGCTATGATAACGATTTGGCGCTCACCTATGTTCCTGTTGGAATGGGTTTAAAGTTTAAGGCGAAAGTTTTCTCAAGATTAGATGCCTACCTTGGGGGTGGGCCTCGTTTGGGAGTTTTGTCCATTCAGAATGAGACTCGGAACACGAGGGGAATTCATAGTTCCTTAGGCTGGGGAATGACAGGTTTTGCCGGGGTAAATTTAGCCTTCTCTGAAAATATGCTCTTCGATTTGATGTCGAATCTCGGTTTTACTACTTACCCCAACACGGGGTTATCAGGCCCGGTACCTCATCTGCATCTGAGCTTGAGGGCCTGTGATATTGCAGCTGGTCTTCAGGTTAAGTTTTGACCTGAATCCATTTGTAGGAGCCCTTATGGAGATTCGACGGGATATAGTACTTTTCAAAGGCTTCTAGAAACCGTGGGTCTTCGAGTTTGATGGTTTTTTGTTCGTCATAGTATTTTCTTTGGGAAGGTGGAATGAAGATCCCGATTTCTCTCTTTTG
>JAJZEO010000031.1 GCA_021847505.1 bacterium | reverse complement strand
CCGCCCATGCTTCTTTCATCATAAATTCTCCCCTAAGCCAAGCATCATCACGAATCACCTCTTGCGCAGGTTTTCCACTGATCACCGCATTATGATAGTCAACTACCATGGTCGGAGAATGATTTCCAAAAACAGCCACCTGCTTTACCTCAGTCACAGGGACTTTTGCCCTCTTTGATAGTTGAAATAGTGCACGATTTTGATCGAGCCGCATCATCGAACGGACGTTCTCTACAGGAAGATCTGCTGCATTATGGCACAACACCAGAGCGTTGGTATTCGCCGGATTTCCCACAACCAGCACCTTAACTTGATTATGATTAAGAGCTTTCGCTTGATCGACAAAGATTTTTGCATTCTCTTGGAGTAAATCAGCCCGTTCCATCCCCTTGCTACGAGGCTTGGCCCCAACTAAAATGACAAAATCGACACCATGAAAGACCCTGTGGGGATCATCACCGGTCACAATCTCTGAAAGTAGGGGAAAGGCACAATCATGGAGCTCCATAACCACCCCTGTCAATTTATCTAAAACAGGCGTAACCTCTAGAATATGAAGAGCTACTGGTTGATCCTCTCCAAAAAGCCTCCCCGAAGCAATGGAAAACAGAAGACTATAACAAATTTGACCCGCCCCGCCTGACACCCCTATTCTTAATGGTTTCTTCATTTGTATCCTTTTATCCCTTGACTATGTTAATTTCTTTATTATTCACAATAGATTTAAAGATCATGACGAACAATAGATTCATACTCAAGGTAAATTGCAAGGACGAACGGGGCATCGTCGCTCGCATCACAACCCCCCTTTATCAATGGGGATGCACCCTCATCACCCTCGATCAGTTTACAGACTTAGAGACCGAGCGATTCTTTATGCGTCTTACCCTCGAAGGAGAGATCGACTACGATTCCCTGAATCAAAGACTCAAACCCATATTCGACCAGTTTGAAGGTGACTGCAGCCTAATTCGTTACGAGCAGAAAATGCGTCTTCTTATCCTCTGTTCTAAACCCGACCACTGCCTCGTTGACCTTCTTGCTAAAACAAAACGAGACTCTCTTCCCGTTGAGATTACAGGCGTTATCTCCAACCACGACCACTTGCGACAACTGGTGGAATGGTATGGCTATCCCTACCACTATCTACCTGTGACTGAAGAATCTAAAGACTCTCAAGAAAAACAAATCGCCGAGCTTTTTCACTCCTATAAGGCCGATATCATCATTCTTGCTCGATATATGCAGATCCTATCGAACAAATTTTGCAAACAATTTGAAGGGAAAGCCATCAATATCCACCATTCGTTTCTTCCCAGTTTTAAAGGAGCCCAACCCTACAAACAAGCTTACAATAGAGGGGTTAAGATCATTGGAGCCACGGCCCATTTTGTCACAGGCGATCTCGATGAGGGACCGATCATCCAACAAGAAATCATCCGGGTAAACCATACCCATTCGCCCAAAGACCTTGCTCACTATGGCGCTGACGTAGAAGCGATTGCGCTTTCAAAGGCCGTCAAATATACCGCCGAACACAGAGTTTTTATCAATGACAACAAAACAGTTGTCCTTAAATAAGCTCGCCCTCCTAACTGAAGAGTATGGGACAGCAAGAAGAAAAAACTCCTTCTCAATCGGCAATACAGGATCACACCTATAAAATTTTTCCTAATGATCTTAATTCACAAGGAACGGTTTTTGGGGGGACAGTTCTTTCTCTCCTTGATAGGATAGCTGTCGTTGTAGCTGAAAGACATAGTGGCAAAGCTTGCGTCACTGTTTCAATCGATGCCGTCCATTTTTTAGCCCCTGCAAAAAAAGGGGATAATCTTATCTTTAGTGCATCGATCAATCGCGCCTGGAACACCTCGATGGAAATCGGCCTCAAAGTGATCGCCGAAACACCCGGTCTCGGGACAAAAGCTTCACATCTTAAGTGCCTACTTCACCTTCGTTGCCCTCGATGATTGGGGAAAGCCAACCACAGTACCTCACGTTAAACCAGCGACCCCCCTTGAAAAAAAACGATACGAAGAGGCTGAACTCAGACGAGCCCGCCGGATCGCTGCCGCCAAAGAGGTCGAAGAATTCCGCAAATCGTATAAAACCTAAATTCAGTGGAAAGAAACCAGGCTATTTCGGTATATTTTATTTTCCGGGCCAACGGTCATTCAGTGTAAGCCCCAGGTAAAGAAAATTTGAATTAAGGAGACTGTCCAAGATGCCACGTGAAATAGACGAAGAGCTCAGCTATGCAACCCTCTTTAAAGAAGCGTTAAAAACTATTGAAGATGACGTAAAGAATACAGCCATTCTCCTCTATATGAAAGGGACAAAATCAATGCCCCTTTGTGGTTTTTCTGGACGAGTTGTAGAGATTCTCCATGAACTCGGTTGCGATTTCGAAGCAAAAAATGTCCTTGACGATGAAATTTTACGAGATGCAATCAAACAATTCTCTGATTGGCCTACCTTTCCACAGTTGTATATAAACGGCACATTTATTGGTGGGTGCGACATTGTCATGCAAATGTTCGAGACCGGTGAATTGAAGAAGATGATCGATGAATGAGCTTCTTTTTTTCAGCCATATCTTTGCTTTAATCTTGGCCACTTTTGTCGCATTAAGACTTGGTCCGAAGGCCCTAGCTATCCTCTCTTCTGTGATGATTCTCCTGGCAAACCTATTTATCACAAAGCAGGTCAGACTATTCGGGCTTGAAGTCACGGCTACCGATGCTTATACAGTGGGATCTCTCCTTTGCCTTAATTTGTACAGCGAACTCACATCAAAAAAAGAGGCCATAAAACTCTCTCAAATCAATATATTTATTCTCCTTTTTTTCACCATGGCCGCCACCTTCCAAATTGCCTACGAACCCACACCAAGCGACACGGCCCATCTACCGTTTCAACAAATCTTGTCAACGACACCCCGGATCTTTTTCTCCTCCATCCTCACCTATATCGTTTCTCAACGCCTCGATCTCTTCCTCTTTACTAACCTTCGAAAAAAGCTTCCCCTCACCTTGAGTATGATCTTTTCTCTTCTAGTTTCACAAGCATTTGACACCATAGTTTTTTCCTATGCCGCCCTCTATAACATTGTTCAATCGATCCTCTCGATCATCGTATTTAGCTATGTCATCAAAGTAGTCGCCCTTCTCTCGCTTTCTCTAGTCACTCTCATCTACCGTAAAGGGAAGAATGAAATTTGAACTTCTTTATAAATCCAAAAAATCGCGCGCCCGCGTCGGAAAGATCCATACTCCTCATGGCGTAATCAACACCCCAGGATTTGTGGCTGTCGGAACTAATGGGACTTTGAAATCGATCGATAATGATGTCGTTGAAAAGATCGGCCTTGAACTCATGTTCTGCAACACTTATCACCTACTACTTCAACCCGGGCCCCAAGTCATTAAAAAAGCCGGCGGAATCCACCAATTTTCCGGAAGAAAGACCCCCATCATTACTGATTCTGGCGGATTTCAAGTCTTTAGTTTGGCCTATGGAGGGGTTGCCGATGAGCTTAAGAGCCGAGGACAAAAAAAGAGTGACGGCCATGTGTTAAAGATTACAGAAGAGGGGGTTCTTTTCCGTTCCTATCGAGATGGAAGACGGGTCCTTCTCACCCCTGAATCATCCATCGAAGCTCAAAAAAATATCGGAGCTGATATCATCATCCCTTTGGATGAGCTCCCCCCTTACCACATCGATCAAGATGAACTTAGAAAATCATTTGATCGCACCCATCGTTGGGAAGTAAGATCCCTTCAAGAGCACTTAAAAAATCCCCAAGAACAAGCGATCTATGCTGTAATTCATGGAGGCCTTGATCTAGCTCTTCGAAAAGAAAGCTGTCAAATTCTTTCGGATCACCCCTTTGATGGTTTTGCCATCGGCGGAAGCATGGGAAAAACAAAAGAGCAGATGATCACCATGCTAACAGAGACCCTCCCCTCCCTTCCTGAAGAGAAACCCAATCATTTACTCGGTATTGCCGATCTCCCCTCTCTCAACGAATGCATCCCCCTTGGAATTGATACATTCGATTCCTCCTACCCCACTAGAATGGCGAGACATGGGACCCTATTAACTGATCAAGGCCCTTTAAAAATTACCCGGGGTGTTTACTCCCACGATTATGCGCCTATCGAAACCGATTGCTGCTGCCCCACCTGTCAAAATTATTCAAGAGCTTATATCAACCACCTCTTCAAGGCAAAAGAGATGACCGCCCTTACCCTGGCTAGCGTACATAACTTGGCCTATATGATTAAAACACTAAAACAGATACGAGAAAAAATTTTAGACGGTGAAATCTAATTACTTACCTGGTACAATTTTTTTCTTATGAGGAATCTTTTTACAATTTTTTTTCTATTTTTTCTTTGGAGCCTCTCTTTCCCTTTGGGCAAGATGATGCTTGCCTATGCCCCACCCATCTTTCTTACTGCTATTAGAATGCTGTTTGCCGGGGTATTGCTCGTCGGCTACTCATGTATAAGAAAAAAATTGAACCGAATCACAAAACCAATCTTGCTCTCCTTTGTTATACTAGGATTTTTTAATATCTATCTGGCCAATATTCTCGAACTTTGGAGCCTCTCAAAAATTACCGCGGCAAAGACCTGCTTTCTCTACAGCCTCACACCCTTTTTGGCCGCACTACTCTCCTATTTTCACTTTGGAGAGAGGATGACCAAGTTGAAATGGCTGGGCCTTTCTATCGGGTTTGTTGGATTTCTTCCCACTATCTGGGCTAAAGACGGCTCCGAACTCTCCCTCGGCACCATTGCCTACTTTTCTTTACCCGAAATCGCCATGTTTTTTGCCGTTCTTTCGTCCGCTTATGGGTGGGTCTTACTACGCCTAATAGTCAAAGAAGAAGTTTCTCCCCTTGTTGCGAACGGCTTTAGTATGCTTATTGGTGGAATCCTGGCACTGGGAACCTCATTTTTCCTTGACCCATGGAACCCTCACCCCATTGCACCAGGCTCTTTAGGAATCCTTTTGGGACTCATTACGATCCTTACCCTCCTCTCCAACATTTTTTGCTATAACCTCTACGGGTTCTTGCTTAAAAAATATACCGCTACATTCCTTTCTCTATTTGGCCTTCTTTCCCCCGTCTTTACTGCATTTCATTCCTGGATATTGCTCGATGAAACCCCGCCCCTCTCTATTTTCTTATCTACGGTCATCATCATCGTAGGCCTCTTCATCGTCTATAAAGAAGAGACAAAACAAGGTTACATCACACAAGAAACCCCTGATTAACCAAAGGAATCAGCCATGTTATCTCTGATCATCCCAGGACTTCTTGCGATTGCAGGTTGTCATGCGGCCGAAACCCCCAACAAGGAAAAAGAAAAGTACCGCGTCTTTGATGAAACAACAGCTCAACACGTCAAAGATTTTTACCGTGCCAATCATGCTTATCAGACACTCGAATTTGTCCTCGAGAAAGAAAAAGAGTACCTGCCCTTACGGCACAAGAAAATGGGAATCTGGGAAGCCTTTAGCATCTTCGATACCCTGGTTGATGAAAGTGACCCCGATTTAGATCTTCCTCAGAGTTACCATTTGTTCCAAACAGCTGAATCCTTGCGAAAAGACGGTCATCCTAGATGGTTGATTTTAACCGGATTTCTCCACGATTTAGGCAAGATGCTCGCATTTTTCGGAGAACCTCAATGGGCCGTTGTAGGCGACACCTTTCCTGTAGGATGCGCTTACTCAGATAAGATCGTATTCCCACAATATTTTGATAGAAATCCTGACCTTCAAGTTCCTTTGTACCAAACAAAAACGGGGATCTATGCGGAAGGCTGTGGGTTTGATAAAATTCATATGTCATGGGGCCATGATGAATATCTCTATCATGTTGTAAAAGATTATCTGCCTCCAGAAGCCGCTTACATTATTCGTTACCATTCATTTTATCCGGCACATTTAGATGGAGCCTACACCTACCTGATGAATGATTATGACAAACAGATGCTTCCCTACTTGGAATTATTCAGAGGGTATGACTTGTATTCAAAAACAGAAGAGAAGCTCGACTTGGAAGCCTTAATGCCTTATTACCAAGATCTCGTTTCAGAATTTTTTCCCTCTGAAATCGATTGGTAAATTTACAAAAGGGTAAAAGAAGTAGGACAGATGGGCTCACGCTGAGCTTTCAAAAAGGCGATCAGGGCAATGATGCTCTCAGGGGCTTTTTCGTACTTAAACGACTCAATGCCCTCTTTGAGCACTTTCATGACTAGCTCTTCCTCGAGATTCAAATGGCGGGCAAACCTTCTGGCACGATCAAAGAAACAAAGCGATTCATATTCTCTGATCAATGATTCTTTCAAAAGGTTCAAAAGTTGCCTGTATTGCCTATTCTGACTATTGATCAAAAGCAAAGTTTCACAGATCTCTTCATCAGAAATCAAAAAGGCCAATAATTCAAATCCCCCCACTTTCTCTTCCGAAATGGAATGAATATTTTGGGCAAACTTCGAACTCCAGGCAAGCCGGAAACTAGACGAATTAGCAAGCATGTTCACAGTTTCACGTACGGCATCTTTAAAAGGCTCTTCCAATTGCTTTAGGGAAACTTGCTCTAAATAATTCTTTTCCTTGAGCAATAAGCTTTCATGCTCTCGATTCAACTTTGAAAATAGAACACAGGACAGAGCTGCAAGTAAGAGAAAAAATGGTGTGATGAATAAAACTTGTCCCTGCTTGGACATAGCGCCCTCTCCCCCTAAATAATCTTCTCCCCCATAATCATAAAAAACTATTTTTACAATGAAAAAGACAAAAACATAACTAAAAGGAAAGCACAGGATGCGGTTACCAAGATTTGAACTTGGGACCTCGACATTATCAGTGTCGCGCTCTAACCAGCTGAGCTATAACCGCAAAATTGTGGAGACTAGGAGATTCGAACTCCTGACATTCTGCTTGCAAAGCAGATGCTCTACCAACTGAGCTAAGTCCCCTTACCATGTCGGCAAAAAGAGAAGACACAACGATAAGTCAACACCCTTTTTTTGACAAGCACTATGTGAGAAACTGGAAATAAATTCCTTCTTCTGGCACAATAACGCTTTAAGTAATTAACAACTTATTTTTACTCATGGCACCCCGGGCTGACTCCGGGCACACTGAAGAGGCACCTCTCTTTATAAAATTGGTTCTCATGGATCTCTTTGGTTGGATTTTTCAGGTTAATTTAGTCATATCGACTGCCCATCTTGTAAAAAAGAAGAGTTTAGTAATATAGGTATAGAATATGACACAAATTAAGCAGGGAAATCTCGGTGAGCTCTGGAGGCTCTCGTCTCCGATGATGGTCAGCTTCTTTTCGATGATGCTCATGATCTTCGTGGATCGGCTTTTCCTTTCGATTTATTCTACGGAAGCCCTTAACGGAGCGGTACAAGCAAGTACTTTAGGATGGGTTTTTATCCTTTCCTTCGTAACGATGGGCGCTATGTCCGAAGTATTTGTATCCCAGTACAATGGCGCTCAAAAATACGACCAGCTCGGACGTCCCGTCTGGCAGATGATTTGGTTTTCCGTCGGATCTATAGTTTTTTTCTTCTTCCTTGCCTTTGTTGCTTCTTGGATGATCTATGATCCGATCACTAAACCTCATGAGTACGACTTCTTTCGTATTTTTATGCTCTTTGGCCCCATTTTCACTTTAATGACTGCTTTAGGGGGATTTTATATTGGGCGGGGAAAAACTAAGATCATGCAATGGCTTGGAATCCTAGGAAATGCCATCAATATTTGCCTAGACCCCATCTTCATCTTTGGAATTAAAGGGTATTTTCCCAGCATGGGAACTAAGGGAGCAGCACTTGCAACAGGAATCGGTACTTTCGTTGAGGTTGTGATCTTAGCCGCCCTTTTCCTCCGCCGGCAAAATAGGGAAAAATATGGAACAGCCAACTTTGCGTTTTGTAAAGACCTCTTCCTTAAAACCCTTAAAGTCGGTCTTCCCCCCTCTGTTTTCGTTGCGGTAGAGATCTTTGCTTGGGCAGTTTTTTATCACATGATGGCTCAAATATCCCCCATTCATATCCTGGTAGCTAGCGTAGTACAGAGCATCCTACTTTTATTCCTTTTCTTTGGCATGGGTCTTGAAAAAGGGGTCATCGCCCTTGTTGGCAACTTCATCGGGGCAAAAATGCCCGATAAAGTCAAAAAGGTCCTTTCCTCAGCGATCAAACTCAATCTTCTTTTCATGCTTTTCGCCTCATTGTTCTTGCTGATAAAGCCTTCTTTCCTAGTTGATTGGTTTTACAGCAATCCCGAAGCTCTCGAACTTACCGTCGACTTCTCCTCGATTGATTTAGCTACCGTCAAATATTATACAAAGCTCGGATTGGCCATGTCCTTGTTCTACATCTTCTTTGAAAATGTCAGGTGGGCGATTAACGGGGCCCTCACCGCTGCGGGCGACACGATGTTCTTGCTAGTAGCGGGCGCGCTCAGCATTTGGTTTTTTATGCTCATACCGACATATTTCTTTGTCATTCTTCCTAAAGCCAATATTGACATAGCCTTCTATATTTGGGTCTTTTATGCATTTGCTGCCTGCGCAATTAATTACATGAGATTCCTTGCAGGAAAATGGAAGCAAAAAGAACTTCTCAAAGAGAGCGAAGAAATCCCTATTCCCGTTATAAATAACGAGATAGAATAAATTATCATGGGCTGTCCGAAACTCTTTTTAGCCCCCATGGAAGGGGTAGGTTCTCGCCCCTTTCGTAAAGCACTCGCCACAATTGGCGGCTTCGATGAGGCTTCAACCGAATTCCTTCGAGTCCCCTGTAATGCCCACGTACCCAGCCTTGCTAAAAAATACGATCCTCATGACACATTTCCCATTCCTCAAGCAGCACAAATCATGGGTTCTGTTCCCCACCTCATGGCTGAGATGACCGCTACTCTCATTAAACGAGGCGCCCCTCGAGTGGATCTCAATTGTGGCTGCCCTTCCAATACAGTCACAGGAAGAGGCGCAGGATCCTCCTTATTGAGAACCCCCCAGCTCCTTTATGAAATCACCAAAGCTATGGCTGATGTGGCGCTTGCCTCAAAGATTCCAGTCACCGTTAAGCTACGATCAGGTTTTCACGACACCTCCCTTTTTGCTGATAATTTGCTTGCTGCTCAAGAAGGGGGCGCCGCTTTTGTAACCCTGCATCCCCGCACAAAACTAGATGGATATAAACCACCAGCAGATTGGAGCTTAATCGCAAAAGCAAAAAAAATTCTGAAGATTCCCCTCGTGGGTA
>JAJZEO010000010.1 GCA_021847505.1 bacterium | reverse complement strand
CTTCCCAAGAAAGCAAAAGATATTTTCTTGGATTTTAATTCCCATATTTTAATTTGCCTGGCCAGAAACTCGAAGTTCAGGTTAATATGGTCTTCATGATACTTTCAGAGTTAGAAAAAAGAATACATGATGGTGCCAAGGGAGCGAAGAAGAACCGGGTCACCATTGAGGATTATGAGCTGGCTTCAGACGTTCAGAACCGGCTTCTTCTTGCAGATTTAAGCCAAGAAGAGGTCTCCATTCTTGAGGAGATTCTTTATTCACCACTTACAATTTCGCTTCAAAAGCTTTCCGAAAATATCGATGTTCCCCTCGAAAGGGTGAAGGAATTTGTTACCAAATTTTTAACTTCTGAGCTTTTTACCCTCGATCAATCAACCTTAATCATCAACAAAGAAAAAAGAAAATATTTCGAAGTTCACATTGAAAAATTTTCAGAAGAATTTGCCCCTGGCATGGAGTTTCTCCAAAGCCTTTTAAAAAATGTCCCCATTCATATCCTTCCCGGCTGGTACCAGATTCCAAGGACTTCTAATAGTATTTTTGAATCAATTGTTGAGAAGTATCTTTTTACCCCTAGAGTTTATCAAAGGTATTTGCTCGACTTCACGGCATGCGATTCCCTTTTAAAAGATATTTTGCAAGATCTCGAAGATGCCCCCGAGCATAAACTGTATGCCCATGAACTTTGCGAGAAATATGGTATTTCAAGAGATGAGCTTTCTCGAATGGTCATTCTCGGTGAATTTAATTTTCTCTTCTGCTCTTCGTTTGAGCCCCATTTAGATGGTTGGATTGAAGTGATTACTCCTTTTGCAGAGTGGAGAGACTACTTATTGTACCTTAAAAATTGTGCCCCAAAGAGTCTTGAAAATGAAGCTAGGATCCAACTAAAAAGAAAAAAAGAGTATGCCTTTATTGAAGATATGACCGCCCTACTCCTATACTCCGTGGATCATGATATCTCTGTGGGATTTGATGAATCACAAGATCAATTTACCACCCCTTCCGCCATCCCCCAATTTGAAAAAGAATCTTTGCCCCCTTCATACGTAGATCAATTGATCAATAAGTTGCTAGTTCTAGGGTTAGCGGTTATTGAAGATCAATATTTGAGGCCTACCGAACATTCAGAAGAGTGGATCAAAATGCCTCTTGAGAAGAGGGCTCACGTCACATTTAAGCATCCTCATAACTTCTTTGATATTCAAAAAATCTCCCCGCTTTCAAATGAGAGAAGTATTTTAGAAATTCAAAAAACAATGGCCCATGTCGTAGATTTAGAGTGGGTCTATTTTGATGACTTTTTGAAAGGTTGCCCCATTGAACTCTCCGATGAAAAGAAGGTCTGTTTAAAGAAAAAGGGGCGAGTCTGGAAATACGTACTGCCTGAATATTCAAACCAAGAGGCTGCCCTAGTTCGATTTACCATTATGGAGTGGTTTTTTGAGTCAGGGATCGTACAAAGCGGCCAGCTAGATGGTCAAGACTGTTTCAAGTTGACCACCCTTGGCCGTTCACTTTTTACCTAGTTAGATTTACCGTGTGTGTTTTTTCCGAATAGCGGCAATGAGACTTCCCACCATCAAGGATTCTAGTTCCATAGGTGAGAACTTGTGCTTTACCGGGTAATCTTCCCCTTTTGTCTTATTATGTAGTCGAAGATCCCCAGTCCCCTTCAATCCTGCATGAATATTAGAGAGCTCTAAAAGATCGCCCTGGGAGATTTTAGCATAATCAGCCTCATTGGCAAAGTTGAGTGGAAGGACCCCAAAGTTGATCAAATTTTTTCGGTGAATTCTCGCAAAGCTTTTAGCTACAACAGCACGCACTCCAAGATAGCGAGGTGAAATAGCTGCATGTTCCCGGCTGGAGCCTTGACCGTAGTTTTTCCCCCCTATGATTACCGAACCCTGCTCCCGGCTCTGCATCGCCCGCTTGTAGAAGGTAGGGTCGATTCGATAGTAGGTAAACTCAGAAATTTTTGGGATGTTGCTACGAAATGGAAGAACGGCGGCCCCTGCGGGGGAAATGTCATCGGTAGAGATATTATCCCCCACTTTTAAGATTACATGCGCATGAAACGTATCTGGCATGTCAGGAAATTCAGGGAATCCTCCGATATTAGGTCCTTTGATGAGCTCCATTCGCTTATCGATGGGTTTTGGTGCAATTAGATCAGAGACAATGGTCATCTTTTTTGGCTCTTTAAATCTTGGATAAGGGAATTTCATATCTCTTGGATCGGTAATGACGCCTGTAATGGCTGAAGCGGTTGCTGTTTCAGGTGAGCAGAGATAGACTTTATCTTCTTTAGTTCCTGAGCGACCGGGGAAATTTCGGGGGACTGTTCTTAAACTAATCTGGCCTGTTGCAGGAGCTTGTCCCATACCAATACAACCATTACACCCTGCTTGGTGAATACGAGCACCTGCACGCGTTAATGTTCCAAGATACCCTGCGTCAGTGAGATAGTTAAGAACCTGCCTTGAAGAGGGATTGACATCAAAAGAGACATTTTCTGCGATCTTATTTTTCTCAAGCATCATGGCAGCAACAGCAAAATCCCTAGCACAGGGGTTTGCTGATGAACCAATGTATGATTGAAAGATCGGCTCCCCAGCCACTTCACGAACCCTTTTCACATTACCTGGGCTTGAGGGAAGGGCAATTAGTGGCTCGAGTTTACTTAAATCAATCTCTTCATGTTCATCGTAAGTAGTCCCAGGATCAGCTACGAGTTCGATCCAGTCCTCTTCTCTTCCCATCTGTTTTAGAAACTCTTTAGTCACTTTATCGGAGGGAAAAACTGTTGTAGTAGCCCCTAGCTCAGCCCCCATATTTGCGATGACATGCCTATCCATTGCAGTAAGGTGCTCTAGCCCAGGACCATAATATTCAATAATCTTCCCTACGCCGCCAGCGACATCATGCTTTCTTAGCATTTCCAGAATCACATCTTTTGCACTTACCCAATCAGGAAGCTTACCAGTTAGCTTTATCCCCCAGATTTTAGGCATATTTGTATAAAACGGCTCTCCTGCTATCGCAAGAGCCACTTCTAGGCCGCCCGCCCCGATGGCGAGCATTCCCAAAGAACCAGATGCGGGAGTATGACTATCGGAACCAACTAGCGTTTTGCCGGGCTTTCCAAACTTTTCACACTGGACGGCATCACTGATTCCATTCCCGGGCTTACTAAACCATAGACCAAAACGATTTGCGGCTGATTGTAAAAATAAGTGATCATCGGGGTTTTTGTTATCTTCTTGGATTTGATTGTGATCGACATATTGAACAGAGCATTCAGTTTTTGCGTCCTTTAGACCAAGTGCTTCCAGTTCAAGCATGACCATAGTTCCTGTCGCGTCTTGTGTCAAAGTTTGATCGATTTTCAGCCCAATCTCTTCTCCAACAACCATCTTTCCTGAAACTAAGTGACTTTCGATCAATTTTTGCGACACGTTCTTGGCCATAGATACCCCCTAACCATATAGCCTAAATGAATAGCTAAAGTGGCCGTTTCTAACAAGTGTTTTCAAAGATCTTGCGGAGTGGGTCGTCTTCGCCAATAGTAGGGACCATACTCGAAGGTCATCTCCTCCCCGATTTGGATTAACTTTGTCGAGAAAAAGCCAATATGAGCGATGTTGTTGGTGATAATCCATCGCGACATAAGATTTGGAGAATAACTGTGATTGAAAAAACGGGTAAAATTCCCCTTTTCGGCCGCGTCGATAATCCAAGGTGTGTCATGAGGACCAATGACATACCCAAAAGCAAAATCATTGCGGGAATCTTTCCATTTACGTTTTCTGACTATACCGCAATACTCCCCCACATAAGAAAGAGCCGGGATCACTTGCTTTGCTTTGACGCCATACCCAACAAGGGGGTGAATTTTTTCTATGGATACAGAGACGCTTTTTCTATTTTGAAGATCATTTTCAAAAAGACAGCACGACCACCGATTGTAGACCTGATGAGGCTTTTTCTTCAGTTTTTTGATGCAACGCTCCCGGACCTTTTCCAAGAGCTCCCCACTGGAAAATTCTAGCTCATCGATATAGGTAAAACCATGTTTTCTTGCAATTTCTTCCATTCACAAGGATATACTCGATAGTCTAATATAATCCAATGACTCGCCACCAAATAGCTCCCACAGAAAGCCAAATCGCGATGTTTACCAGGCTAATGATAAACCCAAGCTTCCACCAATCTTTTGATTTGACATAACCAGAGCCAAAGAAGATCGGCGCAGGACCGCATCCATAGGTGGTCAAGGAGCCAAATAAACTACTGATATATCCCAGCGAAAAAGCAGCTAGTGCGGGCGGAACCCCAGCCCCAATTGCAAGGAGCAAGAAAGGAGCGTACATCGCTGTAATATGAGCAATGTTACTTGCAAATAGATAATGGGAGTAATAGTAAAGACCAGAGATGATCAAGAAGCTAACGACGGGGTGATGGCCTGCTAGCTTTCCTCCAATATGGAGAGAAAACCAATCCATGAACCCGAATTTAGCCAAGAGCGTTGCAAGGGCAATTAAAGACGAGAACCAAAATAATGTATCAAAAGCCCCTTTTTCCGAAAGGACGTCTTCCCATGTCAGCACTTCAGTTAATAGTAAAATCGAAAGCCCAATGAGCGCCGTTACTGCGGCTGAAACCCCAATCCAAGCGGCGGTCGCCCAAAGAAAGATCATGATGGCAAAAGAAAAAATCATGATCCACTCCCCTCTAGAAAGCGGCCCCATTTCTTTGAGCTTAGTTTTTGCAATCGACACACTCTCTTTACACTCTAAAATCTCTGGAGGGTAAATTTTTAAAAGGAGCCAAGGAATCACCGCCAATGAACAAAATCCAGGTAGAAGAGCAGCCAAGGCCCAACTTCCCCAGGTCATATTGACTCCACACTTCTCTGCAAGCCCCTGCACCATCGGATTTCCCGCCATCGCGGTAAGAAACATCGCACTAGTGACGGCTCCGCATTGAAATAGAGTCTTAATTAAATAAGCTCCAATCTTCCGCGAACCCTCGTTGGGGTGACTTCCTAGGGCCTTTGAAATCGAGGTAGCCAAAGGAAAAATGATCGCCCCAGCTCTGGCTGTCACGCTAGGGATAGCGCTTCCTAAAAGCCAGTCGGTAAAGACAAGACCATAAGCCATTCCTAAAGTGCTTTTTCCTACGCGGCTTAAAATTTTGTAAGCAATACGCATGCCTAAACCGGTCTTGACAAATCCCCGAGCAAAAAAGAAGGCGATCGTAATTAACCATACTGTAGGATCAGAGAAGCCTTGAAAAGCCTCTTTAAAAGAAGCTATCCCTGTCATAACGACAAACACAAGGCTTGTTAGAGTCAAGGTGCCACGTTCAATGGGGTTTAGAATGAGCCCAGCCACAGTGTAAATAAATAAAGCAAAGAGCTTCCAAGCCTTGGGGTCAAGTCCTTCGGGAACTGGGCTTACCCAGATACCTAGCCCGAGGGCAACACAAATAGCTAAATTAGTCTTTTTTTTATCTAAAGGCCAAAGTTTTCTCTTAGTCTTCAAGGGAAAATGGGAAACCGCGCTCATGTCCTACCTCACATGCTATTGAGAGCAAAAATTCTACTGTATTAGTAAAATCAGCACAACTTAAAAACTCGCCTTAATCATAAATAGGTGTCTAGATGCAAAATATAGGGCACACCATTTGTCATGGTGATTTTCTTGTGTACTACGTCAGTAGTAATAAGAGAACCACTTTTGCAAACCCTTTGGATTACGGAGGATTTTTCTTCTTCGCTGATAGAGAATTGTTGAATATTGAATCCCAAAACTTCCTCATCGAGAAAGCCTAGATTTAAACTGATATTTAACGAGGAAACATCCTTAATAGTTCCCTTCACATCTGTAATCCAAAGGGCAGACTCTTCCGATCTAGAAACTAACGCCTTAAGCCTTGTGATTTCTATCTCCTGAAGATGGGAAAATTGTTCTTGGTCAATCAGGATGACAATCACTGTATCAAAGCAATACACACTTGCATCAAACTGGTCGATCCCGAAAGGAATTTTAATCTTAATTGCGCTCTTAGTCTTGGGTAAATCAAAGACTCTTTGAAAGGAGGGGACCAGATCAATAAATGGTTGATCGAGTATTTCCTGACCGTAGCCCCCTGATAAAATACAATATGGGTCGTTCACTTTAAGGATCTTTTGCTGATTTCGATCGAATACAACCAACAGACCATCAAATAGATGATCGATAATTAAATCAATTGCCCGCCACAGCTGTTGCCGTTCTTTTATCACCTCATCAAGGAGTTGTATGGTGTGCTGAGTTGAAATCATCTCTACACCAAAGTCTCATCAGTTAGACGATCTGCCGATTCAATCCCATCAGGGACATCATCAGCCATTAGTTTTGCGGCACTTGGATGCCCAATACTTGCATGTGTTAATGAATCAGTACGCAAAGCCACTGGAGTTGCGATTTTTCTTTCATGATGCGGTGTTGGTGAAGAGGTGCTACTAGAAAAAATTCCCGGAGTTTCTCGTTCTAGAGGATATTGCTCTCTTCTTTTAGCTTCAATCTTCCTCAATTGCTGTAATCTGGTCACCCAGTCCCCTTCTGGTACATCATCTTCATCCGTGGATTCGGGACTCCCCCAAACAAACTGACTTTGTAGAGCTGGCGCTGGAGAGGGTTCAAGGGAAATAGAGACAGCATCGAGACACGAGGTCTTTGGAGGAGAGTTGTCTTTTGAAACTAGCTTTCGTACACATGTAGCAAAGGACTCATCAGCTGCACAAGCTTCTTCTTGACTAACTCCTTCCAGACGCTGTCTTTCAGCTATCAATCTTTCACCAATTTCCTCTATTCTAGGTTGCTTATTTTCTAGAGCTCTGGGAATGCGTGTTTGTAAAGCAACTCTTACATCTTCTTCTTCACCCGTCTCTATGGCTCTTTGATAACGGGTCCAAACTCTGACCATTGCAGCTAGATTTTTAGAACATCTTTTTGCAAGAATATCCTTAAGATGGCCTTGAGATTTAAGAGCCTTAAATAACCTTGCTCTCAAGCGCTGATCAAGTAAAGTCGCAAACATAGAACCCAGCAAAGTAATCAAGGTGAGAGCAAGTAAAGTTGTATTGGTGTTAGTTTGGGTAAATTGAATGGCTGTCTCAGCAGCACTTGAACCAAAGGAAAATACTGTCAATATCACTGTGATAATCGAGCGGTATCTTTGTTGGGATTGAAGGCTGATTACACTAGGAATGCTTTTTTCCAGACCAAGAATGTGCTGAGAAATTCGCTCAAGTAATTCAAGTTGTCGAACCTGGTTGCTAAGAACCTCGATTCCCGCCTGAAAATCAACCTTTCCTTCGCCATATTGCTTAATGGCCCCTCCTACGGAGGTAATTTCAGATTCTCCTATTTGATATGCACGGTTAACCTCAGTTGAAAGCGCTCCAATATCCCACGTCTTTCTAAAACACCAGTTATCTAATTGATAGCCAGAAAGTTGTTCAGCAGAAACCAGAACATCTGATTGACCACTCCCACTCCTCATCGAAACATGTGGACTCTCCTCTACCCCTGTAATCGCTTCTTCTTCCTCTTCTTCAAAATCAGCATCTCTTTCATCCTTCAATTTTGAAGCTTGGGCTGCATACTCCCTTTCAACAAGTTTTTTATAGGTCCTGAGAGAGTGGCTTTCATTTAAGAGCCTACGCCCTGTGTGTGTATTTAAGAATTTGCCAAGTAAATCGCGTCTAGAAATTGCATCGTCTCCCTTCGGATGAGAAGGAAGAGTATCTAGAACCCTAATAAACTCCTGAATAGATTCATCTTCCGCTTGTCCATCCGAAACTTGATAACTCTCCCAAGCTCTAAATGAATTGATCATGCTTTCTATATAACGCATTTTTCGACTGGAGCTTTGCAAGAGAAGTAATAGAGCTTCTTCAGCGGCTTTTTGTTGTAAATAACTGCTTGCGAGCCATCCCTGTGAAAACTGGAAAACACCTAGAGCCAAAATAGCAACTGTCTTTATTACTGTCAGACTCTCATCATTGTTGCCGCTTAAACCGTCGATCGCCAAAGCAGTCGCAACACTTCCAGAAACCCAACTGCCGACTGAACAACAAAATGCTTGAATCTCCGATTTAGGCCTACCGCAAAACCAGTGGGTTTCAGATTGAAATCGCTGTTTTGCAACTGCGAGAATTTCCTTCATTTGACCTAAATTATTTTCCATGACTGAGACAGCTGTATTCAGATTCTTAACCTTTCTTCCTTGCCCAAGAATTTTGCCTACTGCTCGGATTTCGGCAATTGCGGAACTATAAGAAGAATCAAAGACTTCCACTATATCCGAGGTATTTAGTTCTTCTGGTTCAAATCTAATGGGTATTTCTCGACTAGCTCCAACTGCATCCATTGGCTTCCTTACAAAAAGTCATTAAAACAAATTCTATATTATTAAAATTTTAAATTTATTGTAAAGAAATTCTAGACTGAGACTCCTCTAAGGATTTACGCATGATTAAGATTAAATCGTCCCTTTTTAACGGTGGGTTTAAAGCAAGCTCAAGTTGAATTGCGCTAAGCTCAAAAAACATCTCTATTCCAGAGATGGTTTTGCAGCCTAAGGCTTTAGCTGTCTTTAAAAGTGTCGTTTCAAAAGGCACATAGACAACATCCATGACCACCCCTATACCTTTAAGAACTTCGCTTGGAATGCATGTTTTATCGCTAGATAGGCCAACAGAAGTAGCATTGATTAAAATATCGTACTCATTAGTCAATTCATAGACACACTCTATTTTGAGATCACTACACATCGATTCAGCCCGAATTAGAGTTCGATTCCATATAAAGACTGACGCCCCACGAAGTTTTGCTTCGTAAGCAATCGCTCTTGCTGTGGCCCCTGCCCCCGCTACTAGCAAACGCTTTCCTTTGACTGGGACTTCTTTTTCTAAGGCATTCATCGCCCCAATCCCATCACAATTTTCGCCAATCCATTGATCGCCCTCTACAAGTATTGTGTTGACCGTCTGAAGCTTATGGGCGCGATCGCGTAGATAATCCAGATGAGGTATGATGAGGTTTTTTAAAGGCATGGTAACGGCTAGCCATCGAAGCTTACAAGCTTTTAATTCTAAAATTGCCTCTTTTATTTTCTCCTTTGGCACGCATATTTTCTCATAAATAGCTGGGTACGATAAGTGCTTTAATACGGCATTGTGGGTAATGTGTGACAGGCTCTGAGAAACTGGATCTCCGATTAAAATACCCTTAAGCAATACACGCCTTTTTTTTAAATTAAGAAAATGTTAAATCGAACGCCACTTTTTATCAACAAGAATACCGAAACAAAAATTGAAAATAAAAACCTCTTCGGATAGACTTACTGTCATGAGAAAACTCTTTCTAGGCATTTTGATTGGTGTCGTGCTCTTGTTTAGTGGAGCCATTGGCTATAACTACTACAAGCAGGACGAGTTCATTTTCAAATCGATTTCTCTCGATAGAGAGCATCAATTTTCTTTTGCATCCCCTTTTGAAGAAGTGTTCATCCCTGTAAATGGGGGTGAAGTTCACGGAATCTATTTTAAAAGGGAGGCTCCCAAGGGGGTCGTCCTTTTTCTCCATGGGCGTGGAAAAAACCTTTCAACTTGGGGTAAACGTTCCGATTTTTTTCTAGAGCGTGGTTACAATGTTCTATTGATTGATTACAGAGGCTTTGGAAAAAGTTCCCCAGGATTTAAAGAAAGTTGGCTCTTGGAAGATTCTTTGGCTGCCTACGACTACTTGGCAAAAGAAGTTAGTGAGGAAAAGATTACCGTTTACGGGAACTCTTTAGGTACGGCAATGGCAGCATGGGTAGCAGCCCATCGCAATCCCAACAAGCTAATTTTGGAGGCCCCCTATTATAGTTTAGTCGCTGCTGCTGCCTACACCAAGCCCTTTTTGCCTTTCTGGGTAGTCAGAGCCATTTTGAAATACCCACTTCAAACTCATAAATGGATAGGAAAAGTTAAGGCCCCCATCTATATATTTCATGGAAAACATGACAAGGTCGTCCCCTTTATTCAGAGCAAACTTCTCTATGAAAAGGCAAGCCGTGATAATCCGCGAGTTGAATTCATTCCCCTAGAAAATTGGGGGCATGCACAGATCGAAAAACACGATCAGTATCAAGCTAGAATCGCCGAAATTTTATAGTGGATTAGTTTGATACAGCCTCTTAGACTAGAAGTCTTCAGTGGGATCAAAGTTTGGGTTGGATCTTAATTCTTGGATGACATTTGCTACTAAAGCCGACCACCCCGCCTGATGAGATGCACCGAGCCCTCTTCCATTCTCCCCATGGAAGTACTCATAAAAAAGAACCTCATCGTTGATATCCAAATCTTCAAGATTTGCAATACCGCGGTAAATGGGGCGAATCCCCGTAATGTCTTTCTTAAAAAGCTTAATCATCGCTTCACCAAAGTAACGCGCCATTTCTTTGATCTGAACACTCTCGCCATTATCAAGTTGGAGTTTAAACTCATCGCCTAAAAGATTGTGAAGTTTTTTTAATTTCTTATAGAGCGAGAAATTCATAGGCATCCAAATGGGCCCTCGCCAATTGGAATTTCCTCCATACATATAGATAGTCGACTCTCCAGGGGAATAAGAAACCTCCGAATCAAAAAGTTTGTAAGGTTGTTGTTGATGAACCTTTGACATACTTCTTAATCCAAATTCCGAACGAAATTCATTGGGGTCCCAGATGCGTTTAAGGACTCTTTCGAACCGGTTGAGTGGAACCAAACTAAAGATGCAAAATTCCTCATTATTTTTTTGTATCCTATAAACGCATTGTTGCAATAGATCGGGGCGATTTTCTTGAAACCATTCGATTTTTTCATAGAAGTCTTTGAGCTCTTTCAGTTCTTTGGTAAAATAGCCTTCTGTGGCAAAAAGCGGGATGATTCCCACAAGAGATCTAACAGGGATCTTTTGGTGTTTTCCATTTTGATAGGACAATACATCATAAAAAAATCCGTCTTCATCATCCCAATTCTGGGCATCTCTATTTTTACTATGATTCAGTGCTGCAGCGATGTAAACAAAGTGTTGGAAAAATTTTATCACTAAAGGGATGTAATTTTCATATTTTTTTGAGAGCAAAATTGCTAAGTGCATCATATGTAGGCAGAAAAGTCCCATCCAGCCTGTTCCGTCAGATTGTTCAAGGATGCCCCCACCAGGAATGGGTTTACTTCGATCAATCACCCCGATGTTGTCGAGTCCAAGAAATCCCCCTTCAAAAACGTTATTGCCTTCGGAATCTTCCCGATTTACCCACCAAACAAAGTTGATGACCAATTTACCAAAGCATTTTTGCACAAAATCAAGGTCTCCCTTCCCTGAATGTTCTTTTTCCATGGCATACAAGTTAAGAACGCAAGTTGCCTGTACAGGTGGATTTAAATCGGAAAACTCCCACTCATATGCAGGGATTTGTCCACTAGGATGTTGAAATTGCTCCGTGATCAAAAGGATCAGCTGGTCTTTAGCTAGGTTGATATCGTAAAGGCCTATTGTCATCGCATGAAAAGCAAGATCCCAAGCAGCGAACCAGGGATACTCCCACTTATCTGGCATCGTGATGATGTGTTTGCAAACAAGGTGTTGCCAACGTAAGTTGCGAATGACCTCCTTTTTCCTAAGGCCAGGAAAATCATTATCGTCCCCATTCACCCAGTCCTTAGCAATAAAAAGGTAAAGTTGTCTGTTCCAAAGCTGTGCTGAAATAGCCCGTCTTTGGATTAACTTCTCTTCTTCAGAAGCGCCACTATTCAAGATAAGAGAATAAAATTGATCCGCTTCTCTTTTTCTATTTTTAATGATGGTGTCAATGTTTGCTAAAGGATCGGGAAGGGCAAGTAAGGAGAGCCTTAAAAACCGAACCTGGGAAGATTTTGGGGGGATTTTCAAATCTTTAAAGTGAAGACATCCCCGGGTCCCGGTGTTAGCAGGATTGACAGCCCCATCTTCTTTATTCACAATTTTGCGATGAAAGGCATCCCTAACAAAGGGAGATTTGTTTTTTCCTATCCCCAGAGCTTCAAAATTGGTTTCATTTTCAGTTAAATAGACACTTGCATCTGACGATGTATACAAATACCGCTTTCCCAATCGATATTCCACGTCTAGCATAGGGAATGTTTCAGACCCGGTGTCATCGAACACGAGAGCACTAGCGCTAGGATGATCATCTTTCCACATTTTTGGTTTTGGAGGAGGATCTTTCTTCCACGACCAAACATTTCTAAATGATAGCTGGGCTATGACGTCAAGAATTGCTTCTTCTGGCCCTCGATTGACGGCCTCCACTTTAATGACCATCTCTTCGGAATTGATTTTTCCCACTTCAATATAGATATCGAAATATCTTTTTTCCTTAAAAATTCCAGTATCGTAAATTTCATATTCAGGATCTTGTTTCGTTCTCTTTTTATTCTCATCGATCAGTTGCTGATACGGGAATTCTTTTTGAGGGTATTTATAGAGATACTTCATGTAGGAGTGGGAAGGAGTGCTATCTAAATAAAAGTAGAGCTCCTTGACATCTTCTCCATGATTTCCCTGATTGGAATTAAGCCCAAATAAACGCTCTTTCAAATATGGATCTTTATGGTTCCAAAAAGCAAACGAAAGCGCTACCGTCTGATAGCGATCGCAAATCCCTGCAATCCCATCTTCCCCCCACCTAGGAACTCGGTATCTAGCCGCATCATAAGGGAAGTAATTCCATGCATCCCCATCTTCAGAGTAATCCTCTCGGACAGTTCCCCAAGCTCTCTCAGTTAGATAGGGACCCCATAAATCCCAGACGGAGAGAGAGCCCAAATGGTTTTCTAGAATTCGAATTTGTTCCGGAATAAGTCTCTTTTTCATAAATCAGAAATTAACGCGAAGGTGAAAAATAAGCAATCATTTTTTTATGCGATCAACTAGTGTAGCGCACACTCTTATTGCACCATCTTTTAGTGTATTAACACTTCCTTGGTCATCCAATAAATTTAACCCATCGATCGCCTCTGCAACTTTTTTCAGATTTTCCCTTAGAGTTTGACATGTTTCATCAGTCCCGAGAGTTTCTTCCTTGCCTAAGTTGTAGACAAGAGCAGGATAAAGCTCCTCAAAGCCTAAGAAAAGACCATTTGCCAGGTTTTTAACGATGTCGTCCCCTGCACTTTCCATAGCCCATTTTGTCGCAGTAAACCAAAGAGAGACCCCCCATTTTGGTCTACACATCCCCAAAAATGAGATGATTAAAAAAGCTAGATTCGAAATAGCCATAATGAAACCATCTTTTGCCATCCCCCACGTAATTGTCACATCCAAACAACAAAGACCTCTTACCAAAGTCGCGCCAGTCCAAAGAACCCCTTCAAGAATTTTTTGTAGGAAGAGGCCGCTAGTCGCAAAATAGGCATCTCGGAAAGGTTGGCGGGTTAAGGAAGAAAAGTGAATCCTTTCCATGGAGAGGCAGGGGCCTACTGGTTCTCCCATTTCAGCAAAGGTGACTAGATTTTTTAAGACTGCCCTTGTACACATACCATAACCAACAGAATCGACTACTACATCCATAAACTACTCCCAAAGAAAGAGGTAAAGTGTATAATAGTCTAAAGATTTTTTGTAAATAGTTTTAATATACCTGAATGACGAGGGGTATAAATGCGTATAGCAGTAGCTCTCTCAGGCGGAGTCGACTCATCAGTCTCTCTGCATTTGCTGAAACAGCAAGGGCATGACCTCATCGCCATCTTCATGAAAAACTGGGATGATGAAGAAGATCCGTTCTGCCCTGCAGCTAGAGACTATGAAGATGCTTTAATGGTTGCCGATAAACTCGGTATCCCCCTTTACGCCTTCGATTTTTCTTCCGAGTACTGGGACAATGTTTTTGGCTATTTTCTTGAGGAATTGAAGCAGGGATATACACCTAATCCTGATATTCTTTGTAACCGCGAAATCAAATTTAAGGTCCTCTTAGAAAAGGCACATGAACTTGGGGCTGACAAGCTCGCTACTGGTCATTATGCTCGTGTAATCGAAGGAAATTTGTGCCGTGCTGTTGATCCTACCAAGGATCAATCGTACTTTCTTTATGCCATAGAAAGAGAAGTTTTGGATCAGGTGCTTTTTCCTATAGGATCTTTGGAAAAGACTGAGGTGAGAAGAATCGCAAAAGAAGAGGGTCTTATCACCCATGACAAGCGAGATAGCACAGGAATTTGCTTTATTGGGAAGCGTAAATTTAGTGAGTTTATTTCCAAATATATGCCCCCACAAAAGGGCTACTTTCGTACTGCTGAAGGAAAAATTCTTGGAGAGCATAACGGTGCCTGGTTTTACACAATCGGACAACGAAAGGGGCTTGGGATCGGCGGGCCAGGTGATGCATGGTTTGTTATCGATAAAAATGTTGAAACTCATGATGTTTTCGTAGTGCAGGGAGAAAATCATCCTTCTTTATTAACTCAAGAAATTTTTGCTACGGATATCAACTGGGTCGCTAAAGGTGATATGCCCCATCAATTCCAGGCAACGGCAAAAATCCGTTATCGCACCCAAGATGAACCTTGCATTGTGGAGAGAGTGGGAGAAAACCAGATCCTCGTTCGTTTTAACGAGCCTGTACGCGCGGCAACGCCTAGGCAGTCTATTGTCCTCTATCAAGGGGAAATTTGTCTTGGCGGGGCTCTCATAGCGCCGTCTAAAAAAAAGTCTATTGGTTGAATCTTAATTCAATGGGCTGTACCATGAACGCATGATTTGGCTACAACGATCACTTGCAAAATCTTTTGACTTAGCCCTCTTTGCAGGGGCATTTCATCTCGTATTCCAATTTTTTGGGGTCTCTCTCCTCATTCAAGGAATGCTGCTTCTCATTCTCCCCATCCTGTTTGCTCCTCTAGAGGCCCTCTTATTCAAATGTTTCAATACAACTTTAGGAAAGGCTTTTTTTGGATTTAGTTATGACCGTCCTTTCACACTTCTCTCAGCATTAAATCTCTCCTTTAAACACGCCATTTTGATCCTCCCTCTGTTTCTCCCCGCAATCAACCTTTTCTTTATTTTCCTCTATATTCGCGAACTGACAAGATTTCAAAATAATCGATGGGATGAGCTATCAAAAGAAAAACTTGGTAAATATTCGAAAGGAAAAATTTTACGAACATGTGTCATTTCTTTTACCCTTCTATTTTCCACAGCTACTTTTGCCCCCAGCTTTTCATTAAATCAAATCTCTAATTTGACGGGCATCGATATTTTTATTGAAGGGGTGAATACTGGTTTTAAGAATGGAAATATCAGTAACTGGAAGAAAATCGAGGAAAGTGAACTAAGAGCCACCCTCTATTTTCCCAGCAAACCTTTGCAAAAGTTTGAAGAATATCCTGTTCCCAAAACTGATATGACGCTTGAGCTTAAACACTATATCTATGAAGATGCAGCGCATCACTATACTCTGACTTATACAACGTTGCCAAAAAGCTGGACTAAGTGGGGGCCATCTCTTGTGCTCGGGGTTGGAATCAATTATGTCGTCGATAAAAAGGCAATTGTCTACAAGAAAAAATGTAAGCATTACGACTTTCCTGCTCTCGAATACAAGCTCAAAAAGAATGGTAAAACAACCACGGGAATGCTTGTCTTAGTAGAAGATCGAATGTACAAAATTGAGTTTGAGCAACCCACTGAATTGGCTGAGTTAGATACTGAAGCAGAGCAAAATCTGTTACACGCCTTCTTTAGCTCTTTTAAACCCCACAAAGCCTAAACATACCTTTTGCTTCACATTTCAAGTTAAGTTGTGTATCTTGAAATGAAATGGATCGCTTTTTTCTGATACTGTTTACTCTGATTGTCTTCACCGTTTATGGTGCGATGTTCCATTTTGCCCCTAAAGTGAAACGATTCCAAGTCGAGACTGAAGGACAGATGTCATATGGTCTTGATTCAGCAAAAGTCAATGTAATTGTTTTTGAGGAGTTTGCGTGTTTTCAATGTCGCCGCTTTCACAACGAAGTGATGCCTGAGCTATTTGGAAAATACGTTAATACCGGAAAAGTCAAACTTACACTAATTCCTGTAGCCTATCTAGACCCTTCACTGCCCGCCTTTTCTGCTGCATGTTGCATTTCCAAGCTGGGTCCCAAATATCTCAAAGCTTTTCTAGATCATGTTTTTGAGATGAGCGACAAAGAAATGTCCACCTTGTCTGCAAGAGAACTTGCGGCTTCATTTGCCTCTACAGCTCCAAAAATTTCTCTGAATGAAATATTGCAATGTACAAAATCCTCACATATCGAAGAGGAGCGAGAAAAAAGTATAGCGCAAGCCACAGCACTCTACGATGAGAATATTCATATGCCTACACTGCTTGTCAACGGGCGAATTGTCTCTCCCCTTGATAAGCAATCAGTCTTCAGCACAATCGAGAAAGAACTCTATGATCAGAAAAAATAGCCTTTTTTTCGCCTATGTATTGGCTCTTTTAGCAACCTTAGCCTCCTTGTACATAAGTGAAGCCCTAGGAGAAGAGGCTTGTAAGTTATGCTGGACCCAAAGAGTTTTTCTTTTCCCACTTCCCGTTCTCCTTTTTTTCGTCTTATTTTTTCGCAGGCCCGATGTCACCTTTTTCCTCCTTCCCCTACCTATTTTGGGGGCCCTAGCCTCTACAAATCACATTGTATTCAGTCTCTCTCATTGCGATGATTGTTCAAATATTTCCCTACTACCCTTTTGGAGCCTTGCTGTCTTTCTTCTAATCGCATTTTTTCTTCTCCTAGGTGGTAATTTAAGAAGAAAATCGTCATAATGCTTCCTATGAGATGGGTTTGTGAACAAAGTTGCATGGCCCTGGATGCATTAGCAAGATGCATGCCTGAGGCATCTAAGAATACTCTAAGGTCAGTCTTAGGGGATGGACGATTCTTCGTTAATGATCAAGTGGTTAAAAAAAATCTTTCCCTTTTACCTGGGGCAATCTGCGAACTGAAACAAAAGAAAAAATTTCTCGATGACATCGAAATCCTTTACGAAGATAAGGATATTGTCGTTGTTGACAAGCCAGAGGGGCTTCTCAGTGTAGCCACGGATAGAGAGACTGAGTTTACACTTCACGCAAAGTTAAAGCAGAGATATGGGCAAGTATCTACAGTTCAACGCCTTGATCGAGAAACCTCAGGCGTATTAGTCTTTGCCCTGAATGGAAAAGCTAGAGAAGGCCTCATTGGTCAATTTGCCAATCATTCCATTATCCGAGAGTACAGAGCTATCGTCATAGGGAACATCCCCCAAAAAGGCACCTGGAGGCATCATTTAGTTGAAGATGGAAATCTAAAAATGCATGTAACGAGCCATGGTGGGGTGCTTGCGGAGACTCATTTTGAACGATTAGAAGAGCGAGACAACCTAAGTCTTGTCCGGTTTCAATTAACCACAGGTAAAAAGAATCAGATTAGGGTTCAATCCAGTTATATGGGATTTCCTATCCTAGGGGATAAGAAGTATGGAAAAAACGATGAGTTTCAATCAGATAGGATGTATTTGCATGCGCATCATTTGGGATTTTTTCACCCTCTTACAAAGAAAAAATTGTCTTTTTTTTCACCAATCCCTTTTTGTATAAGATAGGAATACTTTATACTGCTTGGGCATATGAAAAGGTTATACAAAGAACGATTTGATAAGAAATTCATGGGTGTTTGTGGAGGGTTAGCCCAATACTTCAGGCTCGATGCATCGGTCATTCGTTTAGTTTTTGTTGTAGCTACCATCCTTTCTGGGGGATTGTTTATCCTTTTCTATCTACTCTTAGGACTGTTGATGCCATTGGGCCCAAAGTCTTACGTGCTTGCTCATTACAAAAAGCTTTACCGCTCTAAAAAAGACCGAGTCATTGCAGGAGTATGCGGGGGCATTGGGAAATATCTAAGAGTCAATCCCATGATCATTCGCTTAATCTTCGTGATTATTGGAATAGTGACCGCTGTTATTCCGGTCATTATTTTTTACTTTCTCGCGATCGGAATCGTCCCCGAAGAGCCTACTCATTAATCTTATTGACCGCTTTTACCCTTTAAGGTTTACTACGGCTATGAAGTATGTCTTAGCCATTGATGCGGGAACGACAAGTTCACGAGCTTTGTTGATCGATCAAGAAGGGAAAATTATCGGGATCGAACAAAGAAGTTTTCTGCAACATCACCCTCAGCCTGGTTGGTTAGAGCACGATCCAAAAGAACTTTGGGAAACTCAGTGCATTGTCATTTCTGAACTACTGAGAAAAACGGGAATCCCTCTTCACGAAATTAGTGCAGCGGGAATTACAAACCAACGCGAGACAACCATTGTCTGGGAAAGAGCCACAGGAAAGCCGATTTGGAACGCGATTGTATGGAGCGATCGTCGCACTACTGAATCTCTAACACCAATAAAAGCCGAGCATGAGAGCCTAATTCGTGAAAAAACAGGACTCTTTGTAGAATCGTATTTTTCCGCCTCAAAGATCGCTTGGATTTTAAATCATGTGGAAGGTGCTTATGAGCGGGCACAGAAAGGCGAACTTTGTTTTGGGACGGTCAATAGTTGGCTTTTATGGCACTTAACCAAAGGAGAGGTGTTTGCTACTGATCTTGTCAATGCAAGCCGTACTCTTTTATTTAACATACACACGCTAGACTGGGATTCGGAATTGTTGAAGATTTTCAATATTCCTAGGGAAATGTTGCCGGAGGTGAAGTCTAATTCAGAAATTTACGGAATGACCAATTGCGATATTCTTCCCCACCCCATTCCTATTGCTTCGATGATTGGAGACCAACAAGCATCCCTCTTTGGTCATGCTTGTTTTAATAAAGGCGATGTCAAATGCACTTACGGGACAGGAAGTTTCTTACTTATGCACACAGGTGAAAAACCCATCCCCTCTCAGCACAATTTATTGACAACAGTGGCTTGGAGACTGGGTTCAAACCCCTGCGAATATGCCATTGAAGGTCTTGTATATTCAACGGGTTCGGTGGTAAGTTGGTTAATGGATTATCTGGGGATCATTAAAACGGCCAAAGAAATCGAATCCCTTGCCTTTAGTGTTCCTGATAATGGGGGGCTCTTTTTTGTACCAGCCCTCAATGGATTAGCATCCCCTTATTGGAATGAATCAGTAAGAGGCACGATATTTGGAATTTCCGCTAGTACAAACATCGGCCATGTTGCCAGAGCTGCCCTTGAGGGAATTGCCTTTCAAGTCACCGATGTTTTGGAGGCGATGCAAAAGGATGCTGCCTCCCCCATCAGACAAATCAAATGTGACGGGGGTATGAGCGAAGATATTTTCGTCATGCAAACCCAAGCAGATTTAGTAGGAATTAGCCTTGCTCGAAGTGCTTCTAAGGAAATGACGGCTCTAGGAGCTGGATTTCTTGCAGGTCTTGCAGTAGGCTTTTGGAAAAACCTAGATCAAGTAAAAGCCCTCTGGGAATCTGATAGAAAATTTACCCCCAATCAAAGCTCTAGTGATATGTTGAAAATGAAATATGATTGGAAACGGGCAGTGAAAATCGCTCAAGATTGGACTAGTGGTCATCTACTATGAGAAGAGAAGCCATGCTGAAAGAGGCTGAACGGGTCGATTTCTGGGATGTCATCGTCATCGGAGGTGGGGCTACTGGCCTTTGGTGTGCCTATGATGCTGCACTTCGCGGATTTAGAACGATTCTAATTGAGCAAGCTGATTTTGCCTCGGCCACCTCAAGCAAATCAACCAAACTGATTCATGGGGGGATTCGCTATTTAAAGCAGGGCCAATTGTTACTAGTACACGAAGCCCTTCATGAAAGACGGATTCTTTCTACCATTGCTCCTCACCTCGTTCATTCAAGGTCGTTCATCCTTCCCTACTATAAATGGCACGAAAGACCCTATTACGGACTTGGTATGAGTCTCTACGATTTTCTAGCCGGCCCCCTTGGCGAAGAGGCACACCAGTTTTTACAACCCAGTGAAGTGCTCACAAGATGTCCCACTTTGGATGCTGACAACCTACGCGGCGGATGCCTTTTTACGGATGGCCAATTTGATGATGCAAGGTTTGCCATTGAACTTGCAAAAATGGCCGCTTTGCACGAAGCCACACTCCTCAATTACACTAAAGTCACTTCATTTATAAAACAAGAAGGGCGTATTGAAGGTGTTATAGCTAGAGACCTGATTAACGACCAAGAAATGGAGATTCATGGAAAAGTCGTAATCAATGCCTCGGGGATTTTTTCCGACGAAATTAGACGTCTCGATGAACCTACATCTCCCCCCATGATGGCTTTCTCTAGAGGCTCTCACATCGTCCTCGATAAAGAGTTTTTGTCCGGTGAAACGGCCCTTATTTTCCCCAAATTAAACGATGGGCGACTCGCCTTCTGTATCCCCTGGCACAATAAAGTTTTGGTGGGTACAACAGATGTAGCTACTGATCGCCCCCTCCAAGAACCCCATCCTACACATGAGGAAATTGAGTTTCTTCTAAATGCTGCCGGGCAATATTTATCCAAAAAACCTCAGGCCCACCACATTAGAAGCGCCTTTGCAGGCATCCGCCCTCTCGTAAAACGATCAACCACTCCTACTGCAAAATTAAGCCGTTCTCATAAAGTGTCCATAGGCAAAAGTCATCTTATTACCGTAGCGGGAGGAAAATGGACCACAGCTCGCAGAATGGCTGAGGATACTATTGATCATGCCATTGGAGCAGGCCTTCTTGAAAATATTACATGCAAAACCATGAAGATGCCCTTTGATGAGATGACTCATTCCCACAAAGGGGAAAAACTCCACCCCGCACTCCCCTATACCGATGATGATTTCAAGATCGCTATTGAGCATGAAATGGCCCAGACCCTTACCGACCTCTTGGCAAGACGCACCCGCTCTCTTTTTCTTGATGTAAAAGCTACACTGGAAATAGCCCCCACCGTGGCTAGATCCCTCCAAAAGTATCTAGCCCAAACAGACGCCTTTCGCGAGGAGCAAATAGAAACATTTACAACATTTGCTAGACCTTATTCCCCCTAATGGCTAGAATTTCCCCGTTATAAGAAAGAGGTTAGATTGCACTGCATCATTTTATTAGGTCCACCCGGTAGTGGAAAAGGAACGCAAGCCGATCTATTGTCCAAAAGACATGGAATTCCCCATATTTCATCAGGCGACCTTCTCAGAAAAAACCCGTTTCTCCCTGCTGAGATTGCTCAAAAAATGGCTGCAGGGCAGATTCTTAATGATCAAGATGTATTTGGGCTTGTTAAGGAGCGCCTACAGAGAGACGATGCTAAACAAGGGTGGATTCTCGATGGCTTTCCCCGAACCCTCTCCCAAATAAAACTCCTAGATGGTCTCTTTCCTGAGAGAAAAATCGACGTCATTTATCTAAAAATTTCCGATGGTAAAATAAAAGAAAGGCTGACAAATCGAAGAAGTTGTTCCCAATGTGGACAAATTTATCATTTGACTCACCGACCCCCGAAAGAGCCGGGAATTTGTGATGTTTGTCAAAGCAAGCTGATCCAACGAGATGATGACAAAGAGGAAGTCATTTCAAAAAGGCTTGAGGCCTACCATCAAATAACGGCGCCCTTGATCGAATATTATAAGAACCAGGGGGAGTTAATCACGATCGACTGTGAAGAGAATGAGACCCCGGATCGAATCCATAGGCTCATTGAAACAAGACTTTCTAAACTATCTCCTTGATACGCCAGTAGAACACCCCATCTCTTACAAAGTCGCCCGTAGCACAGTTAAAATCAACTCGTAAAGTCGTTGTCACTTTGGCTAAACGAGCTCCTGGAGCTAACCCTTCTTGATTAAAACGAGCGTCCATAACCTGATAGTCACAATCTTGGCGCATATCAATCGTATATGTTTGCCCATCGCCCCAACGGATCATCTCAAAACGAAGATCTTTTAATTCGGAAAGCTTTAGTTGATCTGGTTCTCGTACTAGCGTTGTTCTCAAATGGTCCTTTCCTAATTTAGTCACCCCATTGGTGACGAGAGCTAAGCATTGGTGCATACGAGGACCCTGCTCTCCAAGTCCAGCAAGAACTTCCTTCAATGTAGTCGGCTTTGCATTTAGCTTAACGAGGGTTTGATCAGGAATAATAACCCCCTTCAAATGAGCAAACTCTGCAAATAAAGCCGCAGCTGGCACGGGCAAAGCGTTTGGCTTCCCGACGCTTTGAAGCAATAAAAGACGGTCTTTCATCTCTTCCCAGGTTTTTAACTTTGAAACATCAAGTGATGCTTTTTGATTTGGCCTAGCATCAACTTGATGGGCTACGATTCGATGAGTGCCGTTGAATAAAAAACCTTGAATCGCAGAAAGACGCGCCTTATCCTCATATACCCTTACAAGACGCGGGTGCAGGGATGCAAAAATCGCAAGTTTGTCTTTCAACATCGCGATACGTTTAATCATAAAGGGAGGCATGGTAACGTGCACACCTTGCTCGCGCATGAACTCCTGTGTATCAAAACGGCCAGAGCACATGGCTGCAACACAAGCAAAGGTTAAAGCAACCTTTCCTCCTCGATCTTGAAAATCCTTGCAAAAAGTTGTTTTGTAAACAACCCTCTTTCTACAGAAAGCCTGAAACCTAAACATCAAGTCTTCACGTTGATAGGTATAGAAGATCAGTAAAAAATGCTCCCATACCTCTGGGTCTTTAAAATCATCTTCGTCAAAAAAATAGACCCCTCTCACAAAATCGATGATTTCACTAACCCTTTCTCTATAAGACAAGTCCCCAGAAACAAACCTGGGCAATTGGCAACGTTGCCGATCAAAAGGCGATCCATCCCCATTCTCAAAAAAGTTTTTAAAAATAGCTATTCTTAGATCCTCAAATGTCGTCGCCTTTAGGTAAGGCCCTTTTTTCGTTGCAAAATCCCCTTGACCAATTGGTTGAACCAACACAGCTAAATTGTCATGGGTATCTTGAAGAGCCATAACGCCCTTCACTCTATCTGTCTCGGTCTTTCCATCAAGCTGTTGATGAACTGCAATAAAAGCTGCTTCCCCCTTTTCAGCCAAAGCAAAAAGAAATTGCTCGTAATTGGGAACCACCGCTTCACCAGTAACACCAACCTTATACCCGATTTTTGCAAAAATATTGGACGCAAGCGCCTGAACAGATCCTAAAATTCCTCGTTTTCCTGAAGTAGGAGAACCATGCCTTGAGTAAACAACTCTTTGATTCACTCCTGTATCAGACTGATAAGTATCCAGCGAACGAACGCCAGGTGTGTTGGTTTTTCCGGTGAAATCTCTCCCCTGCATTTCTCCATCAAATTGGTCTGCAGCTAATTGAAGTGCTCCATTTTTTAATAGCGCTGGTGCAGAATCAACCAACGCATTTAACCCGATCAACTCTCTACCAAACTTATGAAAATCGAACTCTAATGGTAAACAAGCATCACCCTTTTCCTTCGCTTGCTCATTCCTAACTTCCTCTAAAAGGCTATTCATAAACCCATCTAGAGAAACCTTCATCCACCTTGCAATCACGATTTCATTGAGGATTTTTCTTATTAAATCGAAATACGGTGTGGACTGCTCCCCTTGCCTTAGGAGAATACAAGCGTCATCCAGTGCAGTACAAAACCTTTGATACCGATTTTCTGGATTTGTATGACTGCCAAAAAGACAATCTTCCATGATGAAATTACGAATTCCTATAATGAGTTTATGGAGAGGGTATACTTGAGGTTCAAAATCATTATCCCAACCATCATGAAACAATTCCCCACAATGGTCCCTCATCTCCTCCATTGTGGAAACAAATTTAGTAAATTTCGTGGGGTTAGGTTGCTCATCAAGAAGCCTTCCAAACGGCCACCAAGGCTCATCCTCTTCGACTGCTTGAGTTGCTCCTTGAACAGTTGTTACATCGGGGATATAGAACCGATCTTTAATACCAGACAAATTAATAACAGCAACAGTTTTGGTGGGAGATAAACCAGTTTTACGAGCATCGAGAAATTGAACTAGCTCTGCCCTATGGTTTTCCTGATAAGCATTAATCATCCTTTGTAACCGCTGGAAGAGTATGAGAGCGTCTGCATCCGCTCTATCAGCGATAACCTGATATTCAAAACCATTCAAGACAACTGAAAGCCTCTCCTCTCCTGTTTCTTGAACAGATCCAAAGCTTGCAGCACACCCTTCTGCAGAAACACCAGCGCTAAATTGAAATACTTCCATTAACTTATCCTACTTAGATAATTTCAGGCCAACTCGGCTGCTTTTTTCCATGTGGACTCGATTCTCTCAAGCATCTTAATACGCCTTGTATTCTCGTCAGTTGTGATAGTTTCTGTTGTCGCTGCGATCGTCATGGCTATCTCTTGCATCACCTCTAGACCTACGCCAAATTTCCCTTCATCGACATTCAAAAGCGCTTTCCAAGACTTTAATAATGCTCTAAATTGAACAACAGGGCTCTCAACCCCTTCTACCTCAACACACTTAATGCGCGAAGCTCTCCTAGAAAGAATGGCAAGAGGGGGCAGTAACTCTACATCCTCAAGATCTGTTATTAAGCTTTCACGAGCACTCCTACATAAAGTAGCGAACTCCCCAAAGCTCGTTCTAGTTTTGTCATTATTTTCTACTTTTTCACCTAGAGCACCTTGTGAAAACCTAGCCTTTATTTCTACAAGACAAGGGAAAAATGATCCAAGAAGATTTGGAACCCCCTCAACTTGTTTTAAAAATTCACTACAGAGATCAACTAACTCGGGCATGGAACTTGCCTCCTCTGATATCTGCTTGATCCCTGCCTTCAATGCATCTAACCAAGGTTCCTTGTCACCCAGACAAAGGAACTTAAGTTGACCCAAAAATTGACGATGAATATCCCACAAAGTGGCAATTTCCTCTTGAAATATAACCAAACTACTGCAGTTTCCTGGAGCAGTACCAAATGGATTATGCCCAATAGCCATGGGAGGGGATGTGGGTGTTTGTGGAAGCATCAAACTTGGGTTGCTCCCATGACCTTCAACCATAGAACCGCTCCTAGATGTTCCTGCTAGAGTTAAAGTATTTAATTCATGAGTAAGTGGGGTAAGCCTTGCATCGCGGGGTACTGCATCCATAAAAACACCTTATTTTAACTATGAAAATTTTGTTTTACAGAAAGTAGTCTAACTGGTTTACTCTTATACTTCAATCTCTTAGTGGTCCTAAAAAAATATTTATGGAACACTATTTGGATATTTATTATCACAAGATTATAAAGACAAAAGGAGAAAATTGTGCTCTACACATATTCAGCTTTTCTTGTAGCCTTAGGGAGCTATGCTTATTTACATTCTAACAGCCTCGTCTCTCTGTTGACCTCCCTAATTTCCGCCTTAATGATCACCAGCGCAGCGACCTTAAAGAATCAGGCGCATGTAGGATATGCTGTGACTGCATTCCTTGCCTTTTACTTTTCCCTAAACTACATTTCCTCTCATCGACTATTTCCTCACGGTCTTATCGCCTCTGTCTCAATGTTCGTTCTTATCTGGCCTTTGCTTAAACGAATTCGCTTTTCACTTACCCGCCCAGAACCTAAACGTTCACCTCGTCGTGCACGCCGTTCACAATAAGGTCATGACTTTGCAGGAAGGGTTTTTTCAACTAGACTCATTTGGTCCCCCCTTTCCTTTCTAAGTTCCTTAGCCCTTGATGAGAAGGGAGCGTTTTTCATCCGGTCATTGACGACGCCCCAATCGATGTATTCGAAAACCGTATCGACGTATTTATTACGGTCTGTCTTAAATTGGCAAAGATAAGCATGTTCCCATAAATCAACAACTAAAAGAGGTGTGGCAGTCGCAAATAGTCCTGTCGAATGTTCAGAAATCCAAGCATTTATCAAAAGATCTTTGTCTGGATCATAGTACAATATTGTCCAGCCTATACCCCGCTCATTGCAAGTCTCCTTAAACTCTTCCATCCACTTTTCATAGGATCCCCACTGCTGTTTAATTTTTTTGCTCGTAACGCTATTAGGTGAAAGTTTTCCATCCCCACCGAGATTTGAAAAAAAGAGCTCATGAAGTACCATGCCATCAAATTCCCATCCCATTTGTCGTTTAATAGCCTGAAAGGTAAATGCAGAATCAGCACCCATATTTTCTAGCAACTTGTTCAAAAGGTTCACCTGATTGACATAACCTTCATAAAGCTTAAAATGAATCTCTTGAAGCCCGCTGTCAATTTTTGGCATCTTTTCAATTAGATATTTATAATCACGAACCTTGTACTCAACTGCCAAAAGAGGAAATATACAACTTACGACTAATGAAAGAATAATTCTATTCATGCTTTCTCCTTATGTTGATCTTACTAAACGGAATCCTGTACAATATTCATCTCGTCCTATAGAAATCGGTTTTCTGATGGTCCGGCGAAAATCGGAACCATCATAAAGGCAACTGCCTCCTTTAACAACCCGTTTGCTGCCCTCAAGACGTCCAGTGTATTTCCACAATCCGACATCGGCACTTTGAAATCCAGGAAAAGGACAATAAAGACTCGTAGTCCACTCCCAAACATCCCCAAACATTGCCCTCAAATGCGATGAAATTCGGAGCTCATCATCGCAAAGAGGTTCGGGATGGAAGTGCCCCTCAGTAAAAAAATTCCCCTTTATTAAAGATAGGCTCTCACTTGCGACTTCCCATTCAAATTCGCTTGGAAGCCTCGCTTTTGCATATCGCGCATAAGCCTCTGCTTCATAAAAAGAGATATGCGAAACAGGTTCATTGAGTCTTAGGGGCTTTAGACCGGAAAGTGTGTATTGTTTGATTGCCCCGCCTTGTCTTTTCCAAAACTTTGGAAGATTCTTTTTGTTCTTTTTTATCTCTTCCCATCCTTCGGACAACCAAAGTCCGCCGCGCTCATAGCCACCTTCTTCAACAAACTGCAAAAACTCCCCATTAGTAACAGGTCGTTGGGCCATTTCGAATGGCTCGATGTAACGAGTATGTCTGGGCATTTCCATGTCGAAGGCAAACTCTCTTCCATCTGCGCCTACATTAACCAGTCCCCCTTCAAAATTGATCCACTTTAAAGGTGACAAACTGGATTTACATTTAAAAGAACCATCTTCAGCTGTGGGCCAATACTCTGAACGAACATCGCATTCAAAAAAACGCGATTTTATCTGAGTCAATATCTCTTCCTGAGCCTCTTTTTCAAGTTCAGTGATAAATAAGAGTATCGATTGAAATTCATACATTTCCTCTTCCTCAAGAGATTCAAACCCCGTCTTCATGAAGTTTGAGATCTCCTCATCTATGTAATTTCGATAAGAAATCAAAGAGTCCAAAGAGGGCCTAGTAAAGTCCCCCCCAGCGTCTAGATCCTCCAAGGAGGAGAAGAAACGCTCTATCTTTTCATGAAATGGCTTATATTTTTTGGCAAAAGGCCTTAAAAGGAGCTTTTCTACCAACCAGGTGGGGTGGCCTAAGTGCCATTTAATTGATTTAAAGTGACGGTACCTAGGGACAAAGTCCTCTACATAGAGAGGCTTGCAGAGGGCCATAGTTTTCTCCCTAGTCGCATAAAAACGACCTAAAGGGGTCTCCTTTTCCCTTTGGGGGACAAAACTCGCGGGTGAGGGCCGATTCTTCATAGGGCAGATAGAATAAGTCACCTCCCCCGCATTCTTAAAATGCTTAGAACTTGGTGTGCTTCTAGGTAAAATTTTTTCCATTGGGGTATACTATAGTAACTATTTGATTTATTTACTATAAAATCTTTATTTTAAAATGTGCCAGAGTCAAAGAAAGAAGGTTTTACGTAATTCCGGCCCCTCTCTCTACTTTAAAAAAAGATTACCAATGTGTCTTTATTTGAAACTTTGTTATAATTATAAAGATTTAATTAAGGACCGTTATGGACGTAAGAAGCCCATATGCCCTTGTGAACTATGGGATAGACTTTGATCTGGCTCAAAAGCACCCTAGCCCCATGCAGGATCAATCCGTAGATCCTGCTGAGAATGTGCTTCTGATCGAGGAGGTCACTCCCACTAGGATTGGCGGCAATACCATTTCAAGTGTATTAAGCCTTGGGGTTAGTCACCTTCTTCTAGGGAGCTATAATTTCTATTGCTGGATCAAACGTGGTATTTCAGCCCATAAGCATTTCGATTTTGAAGCTACAATTGAATCAGTCTTAAGGCTTCTAGGGCTACCCCTGGCTATGGCTCATTCCATAGAAGGTGTTGTTATTTTCTTTTTGTTTATGGTGGTTCTTTCTCTCTCCTCGCTTATCTTGGGTGAGGTTTTTGTTCTCATTGAATTAAGTCTAGAACTCTACAGATTAGTTAAAATTCTACAAATAAAGAGCGACCTTTCAGAAAAAGAGATTTCCAAACTTCTACTCTTGTTCAAATTTGATGAAAAAAAGAGCCTATCCTTGAACATCAAGCAGATTTGTAAAGGAATCAATGAGAACAGAGAAACAATAGAAAAACATCTTGGCAAAGAGTACTTTGATAAACTTCAACAAGTTCTAAAGAAGGGGACTAAAGAGACCTCTTCGATCCCTATTTTTGAACGACAATTAAAATTAGCTAGGGTTATTCTTTTAGAGCGAAAGATCCAAAAGCTTTGCAATGACTACCTGACCTTGTCTCTTGAAGACTATGCATGGGTAAACTCTCGAACTCTTACACAGCTTGAAACAAAATCGCTAGACCGTGAATCGGATATGAGAGAAGCTAGAAATGAATATTTAGCTCTTATGGAAAAAGGAAAACTTGAAAAGCTTTCTCGTAGAATTGGAACTTCAATGGCCACGAAGCTAAAGGATCACCATGAACATTTTCTACCTTATGTTGGGAAAGGTGGTATAAAACTCGATATGTTGGAGGAGACCAGTCACCGTCTCTATTTTGAATTATGCTAACAAACAAAAAAGGCATTGCAAATTCACATTGTAGGAGTTTTAGCCATTCTTACAGGGGCATTAACCCTAGCACTTGCATACATAGCGGCCCCTACAATTCCAATTATCTCCCTCGCCGTTTTGGGCTTCTCCTTGCATATGTTGAGATTTATTGCTCCCCAATCCTACCTAGATCAAGAAGGGTCTCAATTTTCCTTAGAATCACAGAAAAACTCTCTTCTTAATTTCTTGGGGTTCGGAAAAGGACCTAAAAAACATGAATGGATCGAGATGAAACCCCTTGTCGATAAAAAGGAGCCTAGGATAGACTCCGAGCAATGTACTCGGTTGTAGTCCTTATCATCGCCTTTCTTTCTTTTCTTTGGTTAGATCTACCCGCGGCCTATTTTTTCGATAAGTTCTCTCTTTTAAGGTCCATTTGCCGTTACTATACAAACCTTTCGCTCCCAGAATTGCATCTCATTCTATCCTGTAGCGGCTTCGTTATTTCCCGCTTTAGTGAGCGTACCCGAGATTACTCAATGCTCATGTTTCAATATGCTCTATCGATTGGATTTATTATGTTTGTTTGTGGAGTTCTAAAGCTTACAGTTGCAAGAGCAAGACCCGGTCTGCTCATCAATGAGGGGTTCTCTGGGTTTGCCTTCGGTAATTTTGGCAGCGGTTTTAGATCATTTCCCTCGAGTCATATGGCTGTAGCTTGTGCCTTAATGATTTTAGCAATGATGTTCTTAGGAGATAAATGGAAGTGGCCCATGGTAGGATTTGTCATCATGATTGCATTATCCAGATTGATTCTCCAAAAGCACTTCATCAGCGATCTTTTAGTGGGAGCTCTTATTGGGGAAGGGGTAACGACAATAGTCATTCTCCTTACAAATAAACACGAAGCACTCATTAATCAGCTATTCGAGGTGATTCGATGAAGGAAATTTATACTGCGCGAAATATTCAGTACGATATTTCCCCACTCATCGCAGAGCGCTGGTCTCCCCGAGCATTTACAGGAGAGAAGATCAAACAGGAAGCCTTATTGCCAATTCTAGAAGCAGCTAGGCTAGCCCCTTCAAATGGTAACAGCCAACCATGGCGCTTTATCTATGCTCATCGAGAAACAGACGAGTGGGACCTTTTGTTTGAATTATTAGTGCCTAGCAATCAAGAATGGGTGAAAAACGCATCTGTTCTTTTTCTGATACTCTCCAGACGAATCGATGACCAAGGTAGAGATACAGGCAACCAATCGTTTGATACAGGTGCCGCATGGGGTTTTATGACCCTTGAAGCTTCAAGAAGAAACACCCCCCTTCATGGAATGGCAGGTTTTGATTACGAACGAGCAAAGGCCAAATTTCAACTTGGAGACAATTACAAAGTAGAAGCAATGGCCGCTTTGGGAGTATGTGGAAACATAGAAAACTTAAGCGAAAAGCTTCGAGCTCGTGAAAAACCCAATTCCCGCAAATCGATCGATGAAATCTCAATAGAAGCAAAACAGGCAAGCCAATGGCTTGCCTGCGACAGTTAAGTCGTTAAAAGAAAATGGTTATTTTCTTTTAGCTGTTTTTCTGCGAGTTGTTCGTCTTGCAGTTCTGCGTTTAGATGCTTTTCTTGGAGCAGCTTTTCTTGCAGATTTTCTACGAGATGTTCTTTTTGCTTTTCGTCTTGTTGGAGAAGCTTTTTTAGCTTTTCTCCTACGAGGACTTTTTCGCTTAGAAGCTTTGCTTTTTGCAGTTCTTCTTTTCGCAGTTTTACGTTTTGTACCTGCTTTACGTCTCTTTGTAGAGGCTTTTCTAGCGGTCTTACGTCTTGAAGTTGCTTTACGTCTCTTTGTAGAGGCTTTTTTAGCAGTTCTTCGTTTTGCTGTAGACTTTCGTCGTACAGACTTTTTAGCTACAGACGCAGTCTTGCGTGCAGCTCTTCTTCGTCTTTTTCTTTTTACTGGACTAACATGAGCAGCATCCATTGCTGGTGCAGCTGCCTTGTGTGTCCTTCTTCTTTTGGCTGGCATATCCACTCCCGTTCTGAGTTACCATGTCTAAAGAAACCAGGAAAGTTCTAGGCTGAATCCATGACTTCCTTAATTCGGACTATACAAATCTGAAAATAAATTAGTAAAAATATTTTACATTTTTAAACTAATTGCAATAAAGCAATTCGGAAAAATCAAATTCAAATATACCTGTGGAGGCAGTTTTTTAATTAGAAAAAAATGAAATATTTTTTGTTTTTTATTCTTTCGAGAACAAAAAACCGTTAATTAACATTTTGTTAACAAAAACAATCGCACCTAAGTGGCTCAATATATGATTGTTGCGGCAAAACAATGAAGTGTTATTTTAAAAACTTTACCTTAACCTGCTTAGCTTGCAATGTTTGCGAACTATTGTGGTGAGCTAAAAATTGAAAGTGTAGAAAAGAAAAACGAACATCGTATAACATTTGTACTTTCATTCTTCGAAGGTGTTTTTATGAGACTGTTTTCTACTTGTGTATTGGCAACTGTTGTAAGTTTGAATTGTCTATTTACCGAGGGAAATGCAGCGCAGAAAAACGTATTCTCAGACCATGATAGGAAAGTGCAAAAAACTGCAGCTATCGAAAAAAAATCAAATAAGAAAATCCATTCAATAGTTCTATATATTAACCCAGCATGCCCCTATTGCAAGAAGGTATTATCCGCACTTAATCAGCTAGGGAAAACTATTGAGATCATCGATGTTTCCCAAGACAAACGTTTTGTCGATCAATTGATCAAAATTGGGGGAAAAAAACAGGTTCCTTGTATTGTCATTAACGGGAAAGCCATGTATGAGTCATCGGAGATCGTCCAATGGCTAGTCAAAAATAAAGACCTTTATTAAACAATCTCTAGTTTGCTTAAGTAGAGAAGCTTAAAGAACCTCTTTATTTTAATTCACTTATTCATATCCATAAAAAACAAGAAAAAGGAGCCAATTTTGGAACTTGATACGAAAGGCAAAAAATCGAAACGTGTGATCTCTACCTTTATTCTCGTAATGTTAAACGTTTCGATAATGGCCAGTTTGAGGAATCTTCCCTTAGTTGCTGAATATGGATATAGTGCCATTTTTTACTTTCTTGTCGTAGGAGTCTGTTTTTTAATACCTACCGCATTAGTTTCTGCAGAGCTGGCTACAGGTTGGCCTAAATCAGGTGGAATCTATATATGGGTTCGAGAAGCCTTTGGCGATACTTGGGGCTTTTTTGCTATTTGGATGCAATGGGTTCATAATGTGACTTGGTATCCGGCAATTCTTGCCTTTGTGGCCACTACTTTGGGTTATGTGTTCTACCCTCCCCTCGCTACTAACAAATACTTCGTATTATCCGTTGTGCTCATTGGATTTTGGGGAATGACCATTCTTAACTTTTTAGGGATCAAAGCATCGAGCTTGTTTAGTACAATTGGGGTTATCTCTGGCACTCTCTTTCCTGGGGTAATGCTCATACTTATGGGTTTTGCTTGGCTCTTAGCTGGTTACCCCTCTAATATCCAATTTGATCTAGCAGGTGTGACTCCAGACCTCACTAGATTCGACAACATCGTATTTCTAGGGGGTTTATTTTTAGCCTTTGCCGGTCTTGAGGTCTCATCTGGTTATGCTGGAGAGGTCAAAAACCCTCAAAAGAACTACCCCAGAGCCATTATTTTTGCCGCACTCATTACGTTCTTTTTATTTATGTTGGGAGCCCTTGCTATCGGTATAGTTATTCCTAAGTCAGAAATAAGCCTAGTATCTGGGCTCATGGCCGCTCTTAAGGTCTTTCTCGATAGATTCCACGTTTCCTGGATTCTGCCTATTATGGGTATTCTCCTTGTTTATGGTGCTGTTGCGGAAGTTAACTCTTGGATCATCGGGCCCGTTAAAGCCCTATACACAACCACTGTACATGGAAATCTCCCGCCAATTTTTCAAGTAACTAATGAAAAAGGGGTTCCTACCAACTTACTGATCTTTCAAGGCATAATTGTAACTATTTCTTCATTGGTTTTTCTTACTATGCCCAATTTGAGCAGCTCCTATTGGATCTTAAGCGCATTATCCACACAGATTTATCTTGTTATGTATATCATGATGTTTTTAGCGGCTATCCGACTAAGATATTCTAGACCGAATGTTCCAAGGGCTTATCGAATTCCCCATCCACATAAGGGAATGTGGATTGTTGCATCTCTAGGAGTCATTTCTTCGTTTTTTGCAATCTTCCTAGTCTTTGTCCCCCCAGCTCAAATTAATGTCGGTTCTGTTGTTTTCTTTGAATCCTTTTTAATCGTAGGTCTCGTTGTAATGATCGCCATACCTTTGATCATTTCTGCGTTCAAAAAGCCTCGTTGGGACGTCTCCAGCTATACTGAAGAATAGCCACCTATATAGTATTTTAAAAAGCAAATGACACTAATTACATCGCCTGCGGCTCCTACTTTTCATCCGCCTGCATCAGCGCTGTCTTCAACAGGCGCCTCCTTCGGCGTAGACCTTCGGTCTAATGGAAATTAGGCGCGCATGCTTTGTACTAAGTGTCATTTGCTTTTTAAACCACTATAAACAACTTGCAATAATTTAAAGATCTGGCTAACATTTCTTTAAAATTCCTTCATGAATGGCTGAATAAGGTAGTCTATGACGACACTTGTACGATCCGGAAAAGAAGCTAACTGCTTATCTTTAAAGGAGATCCTTGAAGCGATTCGAAAAGCCTCTTCTCACCTAGATTCTTATACCGTAATGATTCGAAGAGAACTACACATGCATCCAGAATTGTCTTGGGAAGAAGAGGGCACACTCTCTCTGATCAGACGAGAACTTGAAGCATCAATCAAAAACTCAAGTTTAAGTTTTACAGTTCATGAAGCTGCAGGTGGAATTTGGGTTGATCTAACCATCGATGATTTTTCTCCAAGAATCCTTTTTCGAGCTGATATAGACGCTCTTCCTATTCAGGAAACAAACGAATTTGACTATGTTTCGAGAGTCGATGGGGTCATGCATGCTTGTGGCCACGATTGCCACACAGCAATGCTTCTTTCGGCTTTTAAGGCAATCGCCCAGGGTTGGATTGCACCTAAGTCAAATATTCGCTTCGTTTTTCAAAGAGCCGAGGAGGTTGGGGGACAAAAATCAGGAGGAGCCCTTCTCGTTAGAGATGGAGTTTGCGATGGGATTAACTCAGCATATGGCCTTCATGTGGGAGCTAAGGATGCCCTTGGAGTATTCTTTTCTAAGCCAGGTATGATGTTATGCAACCCTACAATTATTGAAATAGAAGTCGGGACTACAGGGGGTCATGTCGCTTCGCCATTTTTAGGAACCAATGCGATCGATGTCATGTCATCGATTATCACTGAACTTCGCGGAATTGAGCGCTTGTTATTTCCACCCTCCGAACCGCTTGTATTTGTTCCTAGTGTTTTAAAATCTGGGATGGCTACTAACATACGTCCCAATAAAGCTAAGATTGTTTTTGCCCTGAGAAATTTCTTTACCGATGAAAAGAAGGAGAAGTTTATTAATCATGTTAAAATGAAGGTAGAATCAATCATCTCTTCATATGTGAACACATCCCTTTCTTTATTCGAAGTGACCAATGGCTATCCAATTCTTATCAATGATCCCCGCAGTACCCGTTTTGTTACTAATGCACTCAATACTATTGGATTTGCTGTAGAGCCCGATGATTTAAGTTTTGCAGGTGACGACTTTGCTTATTATCTGCAAAAGGTGCCCGGCTCTTACTGGGTGTTAGGTGCCTGGCAAGAGGGCTGCCTAGACCATCATACTGCAAAGTTTAATCCTAACGAGGAAGCTCTAAAGCATGGGGTTGCTTTTTGGTTACTCCTGGCTTCACGCACTCCATTCTAAGAATTTGCCCATCGGTGGGGAGGAGATCTTTCCTCCCCACCACCCTTTTAAACCCGGTTGGCTACTCGTGCGCTTGGCGCCATCTTCCTTTATTGAATAATCTAGGTAGGAACTCTTTTCTAATAGATTCTAAGCAGAAAATAGAACCTCC